>NZ_JAHLRI010000051.1:0-15811 GCF_018919685.1 Enterococcus sp. S183_ASV_20 | reverse complement strand
ATGCAGGAGTTATGCCAACGGCGCCTCTTATTGAAGCACCAAAAGGAGAATGGCGTCAAATGCTAGATATTAATATTATGGGTGTTTTAAATGGCATTGCGGCAGTTCTTCCAATTATGGTTGAACAAAAATCAGGGCAGATTATTGCTACTGATTCTGTGGCAGGACATGTCGTATATCCAGATTCGGCTGTCTACTGTGGAACAAAGTTTGCTGTTCGAGCAATTATGGAAGGATTGCGACAAGAACAAAGAGAGAATAACATTAAATCAACGATTATTTCACCAGGTGCTGTACAAACAGAACTTTATCAAACAATTTCTAATCGAGTAGTAGCTGAAACGTTACATCTAGAACAGTTAAGTTGGGGCTTAAAGGCGGAAGACATTGCGCAAGCAGTGGTCTTTGCCATAGACACGCCAGATCGTATGTCAATCAGTGAAATGGTTGTTCGCCCGACCACACAAACGATTTAATTTAAAAAGTATTCCTAGAAAGGAATACTTTTTTTAATCGTGATTGTTCGTTTTTTACAGAATTTAGAATTTGATATTTACTTATTTGTTGGTTTATTATATGATTAAACACGTTGTTTCATTAATAAATTGAATATTTTACGAACATTGTAAAATATTTAGATTTTAGGAGGACGGAACATGAAAGAAAAAATAAGTTCATATTTTGAACTTGAACAATTGAATACGAATATGAAACGAGAAATGTTAGCTGGTTTCACCACGTTTATCTCAATGGCGTATATTTTGTTCGTTAATCCAACCGTACTTGGTGCTTCTGGCATGGACGAAGGCGCTGTTTTTACTGCCACCGCTTTAGCGAGTGCCTTAGGTTGTATTTTAATGGGTGTGTTGGCGAAATATCCGATTGCGACAGCACCAGCTTTAGGAATTAATGCATTCTTTGCTTATTCAGTCTCTGTTGGTATGGGGATTCCTTGGCAAACGACATTAGCGGGCGTTTTTGTGGCTTCATTGATATTTATTTTAATTACAATTTTTAAATTACGCGAGCTAATTATTGATGCAATTCCTGCAGACTTGAAATTTGCCATTTCAGGTGGGATCGGGTTGTTTATTGCTTTTCTTGGTTTAAGCCAAGGTGGCTTAATTGTGGCTAATGATGCGACACTCGTTGGCTTAGGACCTTTGAATGTTGGTTCAACGTGGGTTACCATTGTCGGCTTAGTCGTAACTGCAATTTTGTTAGTTCGTCGAGTACCGGGTGGTATTTTTATTGGGATGGCGATTTCAACGATTGTTGGTTTAGCGACAGGCGTTATTCCAATGCCTGATAAGATTATTTCAAGCGCGCCAAGTTTAGAACCAACATTTTTAGTGGCGTTAGGACATGTGAAAGATATCAATACGATTCAAATGTGGGTCGTGGTTTTAACGTTCCTATTAGTAACATTCTTTGATACGGCTGGTACGTTGGTGGGCTTAGCCAATCAAGCAGGTTTTATGAAGGACAATAAAATGCCGCGTGTGGGGAAAGCTTTAGCCGCTGATTCAACAGCGATGTTAGCTGGTTCTCTACTAGGGACATCGCCAGTTGGTGCATATGTTGAATCATCTGCGGGGATTGCTGTGGGTGGTCGTTCAGGAATCACAGCTATTACAACCGGGATTTTATTTATTTTCAGTTTGCTATTTTCTCCTTTGTTA
This sequence comes from Enterococcus sp. S183_ASV_20, assembly GCF_018919685.1. Taxonomy (NCBI): domain Bacteria; kingdom Bacillati; phylum Bacillota; class Bacilli; order Lactobacillales; family Enterococcaceae; genus Enterococcus; species Enterococcus sp. S183_ASV_20. The sequence goes on along the minus strand of NZ_JAHLRI010000051.1, from coordinate 14,129 downwards.
GCAGTTGTCACTTCGCAAGTTACAGCACCAGCGTTGATTATTGTTGGTGTTTTGATGGCACAATCCTTAAGCAAAATTAAATGGAATGAGATGGAAATTGCGATTCCTTCCTTCTTAATCTTGTTAGGAATGCCATTGACATACAGCATTTCAGATGGGATTGCCTTAGGCTTTATCTTCTATCCAATTACAATGATTGCGGCAAAACGTGGGAAAGAAGTTTCGCCAATTATGTATGGCTTGTTCTTTGTTTTTGTCGGATTCATGTGGATCCTGAATGCGCAATAAGCAAGAGAGAAAGTTATCAAATAGTTGATTCATAAGACAATGAACTTATGAATCAACTATTTTTTTTCGACTAAGCACTAGAAAAACGCCCCTTATTTGATGTATAATTTGCAAAGACATTGACCTGTGAAGATACAGGAACAGAGAGGAATTAATTGAGTGAAGTATACAGAAATTATGGTTCGCTATGGCGAATTATCAACTAAAGGAAAAAATCGTAAAACGTTTATCATGCAGTTAGCACAAAATGTGAAACGTGCGTTAGCTGATTTTCCAGCATTGAAAATCCATGCAGATCGAGATAGAATGCATATTTTATTAAATGGGGAAGATAGTGAAGAAGTGATTCCGAAACTAAGTAAAGTGTTTGGAATTCAAAATTTTTCGCCAAGTATTCGTATTGAAAAAGAAATGCCAGCGATTCGTGCAATGGTTCAAGAGGTTGTTCGGGAAGTTTATACGCCAGGTAAGACGTTTAAAATTACTGCTAAACGCTCGGACCATTCATTTGAACTTGATTCAAATGGCTTGAATCAAGAATTAGGTGGGGCCGTTATTGAAGCCATTCCGGAAATTCAAGTACAAATGAAAAAGCCTGATATCAACTTAAGAATTGAAATTCGTAAAGATGCGGCGTATTTATCTTATGAAACGATTCGCGGTGCGGGTGGATTGCCAGTGGGCACCAGTGGTCGTGGTATGTTGATGTTGTCAGGAGGCATTGATTCACCAGTTGCTGGTTATTTAGCTATGAAACGTGGCGTGGAAGTAGAAGCTGTCCATTTTGCTAGTCCGCCTTATACAAGTGAACAAGCGTTACAAAAGGCTAAAGATTTAGCTGAAAAATTAGTCCCTTATGTAGGAACTATTCAATTTATTGAAGTGCCCTTTACAGAAATTCAAGAAGAAATAAAACGAGTTGTTCCCCAAGGCTACTTAATGACCATTACACGACGTTTAATGTTACGCTTAACAGATGCAATTCGTGAAATGCGGAAAGGTTTAGTCATTATTAACGGTGAATCGTTAGGACAAGTGGCTTCGCAAACACTTCAAAGTATGGTAGCAATTAATGAGGTTACCTCAACACCGATAATTCGACCCGTTGTTTCAATGGATAAGACAGAAATTATCGAAATTGCCGAAAAAATTGACACGTTTGAATTAGCCATCCAACCCTTCGAAGATTGTTGTACAATTTTTGCGCCACCGCAACCGAAAACACGACCTCGCTTGGATAAAGCGCAAGATTATGAAGCGCGCTTAGACTTGGAAGGTTTAATGGCTCGGGCCTTAGAAGGACTCAAAATTACAGAGATTTCAGCAGAAACAGCGAAAGATAAACAAGAAGACGAATTTGCAGATTTCCTATAAGAAATAAATACAGTGACGGTCGCTTAGACGTCACTGTATTTATTTTGTACTTATTTCACAAACAAGTTGCTCGGAGAGGGGAACCGTGATAAACTGAATATGTGAAGTAGGTAACAAGGAGGACAGAGGATGGAGAAAAAAATGCCTAAAGCAACGGCAAAACGTTTGCCGGTTTATTTACGTTATTTAAAAATGTTAGGGGATTCTGGTGTTAAACGCATTAAATCACGAGAGTTTAGTGAAATGATCCAGATTCCTTCTGCAACGATTCGGCGTGATTTTTCCCACGTTGGTGAACTGGGTCGAAGCGGTTATGGTTACGATGTGCCGTATTTAATTGAGGTATTTAGTAATATTTTAAATACGCAAGAAGAAAAAAGAATTGCTCTGATTGGTTGTGGCAATTTAGGCAAGGCATTATTAAAAAATAATTTTAGACGCAACGAGAATTTGAATATTGTCTGTGCTTTTGATAATGATTCGGCTTTAGTTGGCACCACGATTAATGGATTATTAGTTCATGATATGTCTGAGTTAGAAGCATTCGTTCGACAAGAAGGGGTCACGGTAGCCATTTCTACAGTACCAAGTCACCATGCTCAAAAAGCCATCGACAAAATTGTACAAGCGGGTGTGACTGCGATTTTAAATTTTGCGCCAGACCGTGTCAGTGTGCCAGCCAACGTTAGTGTGCAGTATATTGATTTAACAACGGAACTGCAAACACTGATTTATTTTAATGAAACTTTTTCACTAGTAAATAGCCCAAAGCAATAAAATTGTCTTCATAAAAATCCTCTACTATACTTATTATTGAAAGTGGAAAAGGAGGATTTCAGAATGAATGTTACAAGAAAAGGGCACGTATTAGAATTGACAGGTGAACAGCCCGAAGTTGGCACAAAAGCCCCCGTCTTTTCTTTGAAAAATTTAAACAACCAAGAAATCAACTTGGCAGATTATAAAGGTAAAACGGTTTTAATTAGTGTGGTTCCTGATATCGACACACGTGTTTGTTCACTGCAAACGAAACGTTTCAATCAAGAAGCGGCGAAATTAGACGGTGTTCAGATTATCACGATTTCCAATAACACAGTTGAAGAACAAGCAAATTGGTGTGCCGCTGAGGGTGTCGAAATGGAAATGCTTCATGATACTGAAGACTCATTTGGTGCAGCTTATGGTTTGTATATTCCAGAAATGGGTCGTTTAGCACGTGCTATTTTTGTGATTGACCCAGAAGGAACGTTAGTTTATGAGGAAATCGTCTTAGAAGTTTCGTCGGAACCTGATTATCAACAAGCATTAGAAGCTGCAAAAAAAGTGTAATCCCTCTAGATTACAAATTGACTTTGCTTGCGCTTCATTGTAGAATGAAGCAAAGACAGCGAACAAGAGGAGTATCATTGGCGTCGTTTTAGAGAAAAAGTCGTTCAGGTGCAAGACTTTTACACAACCAGTGAGAAGGTAGCTTGTGAGTCAATGGTTTGAACACAGTACGTTAGTAGAACGATTCGTTTCGTGAACGTTATCTCACGAATGAGTGGCATTTGAATGAATTCAATTCAAATGCAATTTAGGTGGTACCGCGTAAATAAGATGAATCTACGCCCTAAAATACGAAAGTATTTTAGGGCGTATTTTAGTGTTTAGCCCCAAAAAACTCATTTGTAAAATAATTACCGCTCCAAATCGCGTATTTTAAGAAAGAAGGGGAAAAAATGTCAGAAGAAAAAAACTTACCAACGAAATATCAACCGACAGAAATCGAAGCTGGCCGTTATCAAAAATGGCTAGATCAAGATTTATTTAAACCAAGTGGCGACAAAAAAGCGAAGCCCTATTCAATTGTTATTCCACCACCTAATGTAACAGGGAAGCTACACTTAGGGCATGCTTGGGATACAACATTACAAGATATGATTATCCGCCAAAAAAGAATGCAAGGCTTTGATACGTTATGGCTGCCAGGAATGGACCATGCTGGAATTGCTACGCAAGCAAAAGTAGAAGAGAAACTAGCACAACAAGGAATTTCACGTTACGACTTAGGTCGTGAAAAATTTGTTGATCAAGTGTGGGAATGGAAAGAAGAATATGCTTCTCACATTCGTGAACAGTGGGCAAAAATGGGCCTTTCTTTAGATTACAGCCGTGAACGTTTTACTTTAGATGAAGGGCTATCTGAGGCCGTTCGTAAAGTGTTTGTCTCTCTTTACGAGAAAGATTTGATTTACCGTGGTGAATATATCATTAACTGGGATCCGAAAGCGAAAACAGCATTGTCTGATATCGAAGTAATCCATAAAGATATTGAAGGAGCTTTTTACCATATGAGCTACCCATTATCAGATGGTTCTGGCGTTGTTGAAATTGCGACAACGCGTCCTGAAACAATGTTGGGAGATACGGCGATTGCGGTCCATCCAGAAGATGAACGGTATCAGGAACTTATTGGTAAGACAGTTGTCTTGCCATTAGTGGATAAAGAAATTCCAATTATTGCAGATGACTATGTAGATATGGAATTTGGAACAGGGGTTGTAAAAATCACACCTGCCCATGATCCAAATGACTTTGAAGTCGGTAATCGTCATGACTTACCTCGAGTAAATGTTATGAACGAAGACGGCACGATGAATGAACTGGCTGGAAAATATGAAGGAATGGATCGTTTTGCTGCACGTAAAGCGATTGTCTCTGACTTGAAAGAACTAGGTCGCTTAATTAAGATCGAAACAATGAATCACAGCGTGGGCCATTCAGAACGAACAGGCGTTGTCGTGGAACCACGTTTATCGACCCAATGGTTTGTAAAAATGGGACCATTAGCTGAAAAAGCAATAGAAAATCAAGAAACAGAAGACGCTGTTGAATTTTATCCACCACGCTTCAATCAAACATTTTTACGTTGGATGGAAAATATTCATGACTGGGTTATTTCGCGACAATTATGGTGGGGCCACCAAATTCCTGCTTGGTATCACAAAGAAACGGGCGAGATGTATGTTGGGATGGAAGAGCCAGCCGACAGTGAAAACTGGGTTCAAGATAGTGACGTCTTAGATACATGGTTTAGTTCTGCTTTATGGCCATTTTCAACGATGGGTTGGCCGGACGAAGCAAGCGAAGATTATCAACGTTACTTCCCAACAAGCACATTAGTTACTGGCTATGATATTATTGCCTTTTGGGTAAGTCGTATGATTTTCCAAAGTTTAGAGTTTACAGGTGAACGTCCCTTCCAAAATGTCTTAATTCACGGCTTAATTCGTGATGAGCAAGGACGCAAAATGAGTAAATCATTGGGTAATGGGATTGATCCAATGGATGTCATCGAAAAATATGGCGCAGATGCGTTACGTTGGTTCTTATCAAATGGTTCAGCACCTGGTCAAGATGTTCGTTTTAGTTATGAAAAAATGGATGCTTCTTGGAACTTTATCAATAAGATCTGGAATGCAAGTCGCTTCGTTATCATGAATGTAGAAGGTATGACTGCTGCAGATATTGACTTTAGTGGTGAAAAGACTGTCGCTGATCGTTGGATTTTAACGCGCTTAAACGAAACAGTCGCCCGTGTGACAGAATTATTTGATCGCTTTGAATTCGGTGAAGCAGGTCGCCAATTATACAACTTCATCTGGGATGATTTCTGTGATTGGTATATTGAAATGAGTAAAGAAATTCTTTACGGAGACAATGAAGCAGCTAAACAAACAACACGGAGCATCTTGGTGTACACATTGGATCAAATCTTACGTTTATTGCATCCAATTATGCCGTTTGTAACAGAAGAAATTTGGGAAAAAATTCCGCATCAAGGTGAGTCATTGGTTGTGGCAGAGTACCCAGTTGTGCATGAAGAATTTAACGATGAAGCAGCAGCTCGAGGAATGGAAGTTCTGAAAGAAGTTATTCGTTCGGTTCGGAATATTCGAGCAGAAGTGAATACACCACTTTCTAAACCAATTACCTTGTTAATTAAAACAAACGATACAGAAGTAGAAGAATTTTTAACAGCTAATACTAGCTACTTAGAACGCTTCTGTAACCCAGAGGAATTAGTCATCAGTCGTGAAATAGAAGCGCCAGAATTAGCCATGTCCGCTGTATTAACAGGCGCAGAACTATTCCTACCATTAGCTGGGTTGATTAATATCGAGGAAGAAATTGCTCGCTTAGAAAAAGAATTAGACAAATGGACAAAAGAAGTCAAACGTGTGCAAGGCAAACTTTCAAATGAACGTTTTGTGTCAAACGCACCAGATGAGGTCGTGGAAGCAGAACGTGCAAAAGAAAAAGACTACCTTGAAAAACAAGAGGCTGTCAAAGAACGGATTGCCCAATTACGTTCAATCTAAAAAAGAAAAGACAACAAAACCAAACGTTGGTTTTGTTGTCTTTTTGTTATAATTTGCCAAATAATTGAAACAAATACAACATTAAGTAGCTGTAAGTAGCCACAGACCAGAATTTCAATAAAAGAACAATTTTCATGAATTCTTTTAAAGAAATATCTGTAATTCCCGCCACTAAACAAACAATATCATCTGGAGCGAAGGGGACTAACATAGTAAAGATTAAGAGCTTTTTGACATTGTGTTCATTTTTGTCTAAAATCTCTTCAAATTTTTTGTATTTATTGGGTGAAAGGATTATTTTTACAAAGCTACGTCCATAGTAACGAACCAGTAAAAAGCCAATAAACTCACCAATAATCAATCCAAGATAGCTATACAAAAGTCCTTGCAAATTGCCAAACATCAACATTCCTGCAACAGAAGAGATTCCTCCAGGTAGAATAGGAATAATCACTTGGACGATTTGTAAAAGAATAAAACACAGAACCGCATAGTTACCAAACTGTTTAATAAAAGCTTGCAAGGAAGCAACAGAATGAAAAATTCCTCTGGAATATCCCCATAAAATTAAGCCGAAGAAAAGCACCAGTCCAACTAGGGGTAACCACCGAATGAGTCCATTTAAAAATTTTTTCTGATTAGTCATGAGTGGCCTCCTGACGTTTTCGACGGTATTTTTTAAAGCCAAGATAACCAGCCGTTCCCAGTAAAATCGTTCCGCTGACGGCAGTGCCGAGATAAATCATTCTTGGATGATAGGCAAAGGTTAACTGCTGTTTGCCCGCTGGGACTTCAATAGCTAAAAAGCCACCTAGAATGCGTTGTGTTTTTAAGGGTTCTTTTTGTAGCGACGATTTGACTTGCCAATCTTGGTCATAAGGAATGGACGTATACAGTAACTGAGTGTCATTTCCAGGTACATTCAGTGCGCCATTTAAGTGGCCTTTTTTAGTTAGGTTCACGTGAAGAGCTTGTTGGCGTAATTTGTCAACCGCACGATTAAAGGCTGTTTGGTCTAAAGTTTGAAGTTGCCAATTAGTTAAATCAACCACTTGTTCAGCAGTTAGTGACAGGGTCACGGTAGTTCCTTTTTCAAAATGCCCTAAATTGAACAGTTGATTGGTTGCAATATAAATCGGCGTCGAGATAACTTGTTGGTTTACCTTCAATTGTGTAACCTTTTTCCATTTTAAATTCGGAATATAAAGATGCAAGTCGCCAGTGCTATTCACTTTAAAGGTTGCTTCAATTGTTTCGTTGGTATGATGAGGTTCATTTATCAACGAAGCTGTTTTAAAGTAAGGTTTATCCGTCGGCACGAGCGTTTGCAGGAGTTCTTCTTGGGCATCTAAAGGATTATTTTTTGCTAATTTTAACTTGGTTAATGCGGTTGGCGCCAAAAAGCCCATACCGATTGCTTCATCATTTTCCATGATTTTCGTGGAACCAACTGTTTTTAGCAATTTTTCACTCGTAGGTTTTTCAATTGGTAAAAAGTCATATTTCACATTTAAAAGTAAATTGGTTAGTTGTGAATTATCCACATAGGCAATCCGGCGATCATTTTTTCGATATAAACCTAGCGCACTTAATGTGTCTTGGGTAGTGGCAGTTAAAGTCGAAGTATAGCTAGAAACGCCAGCATAGCCATAAAGTAAAGGATTATTGTAGCCGTTATTGATTTCACGGAACCCTGTTTCTTTGGAAGGAATGACTTGTTTCATGCGATAAAGTTCTGGTGCTGAGGCCATTTTTTCATCGATTAATTGGCTGTGTTTTCGGTAATCTTGGGCAAATGTTGCTTGGCTACCAAAGGGCATGTGTTTAAAAGAAATCCAGAAATTCGTTGTTAATTCTGTGCTGACCAGTAAGAATAAAGCAACGACTACATAGTTTCTTAAGGCCTTTTTGTGTGCTAAACGCAAGCAAAAGAAAATCAACCAAATAAAAAGTAAACTTAGCCATAAATAATTGATCGAAATTAAGAGATTCTTTTGTGGCCCATAATACAAAGATCCGTAGCCAATGACTAACAGCAGACTAAAAATAATAGGTGCGGTCCAAGGAATGGTCACTTTTTTAAGCCAAACTTCATAGGCAAAGACAATCAATAAAAAGCTAAAAATAAAGACATTTCGGTAAGGGAAACCAGCTGGGCTTTGAAACATGTGCCAGACAGTATTAAAGGCTTCTAACCAAAAGCTTAAAAAAAGAATGAATAAAAGAATTGCTGAAGCTATTCTTTCTTTTAACGCAATTTGTTTCGTTTGAAAATAGGCAACACAGAGGAGTGTCACAAATAATCCAGCAAAAACGGTTGGTAAATGGTCTAAACGCAACTCATAATTAATAGAACCTAAGCCTAATTGCGAGAAGAACGAAGTGTTGAACTTAGGCGTTAAAAAGAACGTCGAGACATCAAAATCTGCTTTTTTTGTATAAAGCATCCCTTCTGCTGCAGGTAATAATAAAAAGCTAGTTGCAGTTCCTGTTAAAAAAGAAACGAGGATGAATAACGGACTTTGTTTAAAAAATTGCCGAATAGCATGGGCTTGGGTATTCTTTTTAAAGAACCAATAGATACTGTACAAAACAGCAAAGAGACAAATCATATAACCCATGTAGTAATTCGTCACAATCGCTAAAAACAGGGTTATACTGTATAAGCCCCATTTGCGTTGATCCCATAAACGTTGGAGTCCCAATAAGATAAGCGGGAATAGAATCAGTGCATCCAACCACATAAAGTTTTGGCTATAGACGGTGACAAAGCCACAGAAACTATAGGACGTTGAAAAAAGTAACGTGGTGCCATCAACTTTTTGATAGGTGTATTTTAAATAGCTAAACATCGTAGTACCCATCAAGGCAAGTTTTAAGGTAATAATCCATAAAATTGCTATAGGTAATTGTTCATAAGGAAAAAAGAAAGCCAACACATTAAAAGGGCTCAGTAAGTAATAGGCTGCCAAAGGAACAATCGACTCACCAATCTCATTGGAAAAAGAGTAGAATGTAGTTATTCCCTCGTGAAAAGAGCGTTTTAAAAAACTCAAGAAAGGCATGTATTGTGTGCCTAAATCACTAACTAATAAGTTGTTGTCACCAAAAGGCGCAAGTTGTAATGTCATCCATACAAGCAACAGAAGTAAAAACGGCAAGAAAAAACTTCCTAACCATAAAAGCTTCGATTTGTTTTTCATCAAAATAAGTCCACCTTTATAAAAAAATCATGAATAAGCGTGTTGAACGCTCTAAAAATAGTTTTTAATTGGCTGGCTGGAACGAACCATCCAGAATGTTAGTTTACCATAAGTTCATTAATGTATCCGCTAATAACGCAAAATTATGAAAAATGCAAAAAATTTTCAAGAAAAAGTTTCAATTGGTTATTAGTGAAAAAGTCACCTAACTTGGTTATAATGTAGAAGAAGACAAGGAGTTGGACAAGATGCAATTAACAATAGAAGAAGCCATTGAATGGATTCATAGCCGGTTACCCTTTGGCTCAAGACCTGGTTTGGATCGGATTAATGCGTTATTAGAAAAAATTGATCATCCAGAAAACAAAGTGCCAACGATTCATATCGCAGGAACCAATGGTAAAGGCTCAACCGTGACATATTTACGCTGTCTATTAGAAGAAATGGGCTTGAAAGTCGGAACCTTTACCTCTCCTTATATTGAATCATTTAATGAAAGAATTGCGATAAATGGTCAACCAATTTCAGACGAACAATTGATTACCTATGTGGAAAAGTATCAACCAATCATTAAAGAATTAGACCAGATCACTGAAGTGGCTGGAATTACAGAATTCGAAACATTGACAGGAATGGCCTTGGACTATTTCGTGAATGAACAAGTGGATATCGCCGTTGTTGAAGTTGGCTTAGGTGGATTACTTGATAGCACCAATGTCGTGAAGCCATTATTGACGGGAATTACGACAATTGGGAAGGATCACACAGAAATTTTAGGTGAAACAATTGCTGAAATTGCCTATCAAAAAGCGGGTATTATTAAAGAAAAAGTCCCAGTAGTAACAGGCAATATTTGTGCTGATGCGCTAGCAGTCATTGAAAAAGTCGCACAAGAAAAACAGAGTCCAATTTTTCGTTTTGGCAAAGAGTATCAAGTGGAATATCTACATCCTGATGCACAATGGGGGGAAATATTTAATTTCTATGGAGAAATGGGCAAACTGACAAAAATTAAAGTTCCCTTGTTGGGGCGTCACCAAGTAGAAAACGCGGCGGTAGCTATTCAATTATTTGACAAGTATTGCCAACTACAACATTTGCCGTTTAAAGAACGAGACATTACTCAAGGGTTAGCTAAAGCGCAATGGCCAGCTCGAATGGAACGTCTTAGTGATGAACCGTTGATTGTTTTAGATGGTGCCCACAATGATCATGCAGTAAAACGCTTAGTTGAAAACTTGCGCAAAGAGTTTCCACAACACACGATTCATATTTTATTTTCAGCTTTAGCAACTAAAGATGTGGATGAGATGATTCAGGACTTAAAGCAAGTACCGAATGCGCATCTTTACTTAACTAGCTTTGATTACCCTAAAGCTATTGCACTTACAGAAATGGAAAAATATGAAGACGATTTAACAGAAATTGTGTCTTTATGGCAATTTGGCTTAGGCGAAATTTTAGAAAAAATGTCGACAGATGATTTATTATTAGTAACAGGTTCATTATATTTTGTTTCTCAAGTAAGAGAATTACTTTTAACTATAGGAGGAAATGATGAAGAAATTTGATGGCGTAATTTTTGATATGGATGGGTTGCTTTTTGATACGGAGTTGATTTACTATACATCTACTCAAAAAGTAGCAGATGCAATGGGGTTACCTTATAGTAAAGAAGTCTATTTAGACTATGTTGGGATTTCCGATGAAGAAGTACAAGAGAATTACCGACGTATTTATGCATCCTATGGTCACGACACAGTGGAAGAATTTATCCGCCGTTCTTATGATGATACCCTGCAAGAGTTTCGATCTGGTAACGTCCCTTTAAAACCAGGGGTGGTGGAATTCCTCGACTTTTTAGATGATCAAAAAATTCCTCGATTAGTTGCCTCAAGTAACGTCCGTCCAGCAATTGAAATGTTATTAAGCCATGCTGGGATTCAGGATCGTTTTGTAGGGATCGTTTCAGCAGAGGATGTTAAACGAGCAAAAACGGACCCAGAAATTTTTCAAAAAGCTCGTCAACTTTTAGGAACAGAAGCCCCGAAAACCTTGATTTTCGAAGACTCATTTCATGGGGTAAGTGCGGCTCATAGTGCGGGCATTCCAGTGATCATGGTACCTGATTTATTGCAACCAACTGAAGTTATCCAAGAGAAAACATTATATGTCTTGGAGAGTTTACATCAAGCGCCACATTATTTAAAATAATAAAAACAACACTCCTTTGCGTAGTTTATTAATGACTAGCAAAGGAGGTTTTTTTATGCAAGTATCGGATCTATTTATTCGCGAGATGCCGAGTGATTGTTTACCACGAGAACGGCTCTTAGCGATAGGAGAAAAAGCATTATCAAATCAAGAGTTGTTGGCGATTCTGTTACGAACTGGCTCAAAAGAAGCAGACGTGATGACTGTTGCCGCAACGCTGTTAAAACAGTTTAAGCAACTTTCTTATTTGCAGCAAGCCACATTGAACGAGTTAATGGCTATTAGAGGCATTGGCCAAGTGAAAGCCATTGAATTACGTGCGGCCATTGAATTGGGGTGTCGAATTTATCAAAGTAGTCAAATCAAATTTGGCAAAGTTACGTCCAGTCAACAAGTCGCTCAACGATTACTCCAAGAGATGAAGGGGCTGCAACAAGAACATTTAATTTGTATTTACTTGAATACTAAGAATGACATTATTCAACAGAAAACGATTTTCAAAGGATCACTGAATCAAAGTATTGCTCATCCACGCGAAATTTTTCGGGAAGCGGTTAAATATTCTTCTGCTCGCATACTATTAGCTCATAATCATCCATCTGGCAATCCGACACCGTCTCCACAAGATATTCAATTTACCAAACGAATGGAAGAATGTGGCGAAATGATGGGGATTCAATTGTTGGATCATATTATTGTTGGTGATAGCGGATACATTAGTTTGAGAGAAGAGAATTTTTTTGCTTCAGAATGAGGACAATTCTTGCAAAAATATTTTATCACGTGTAAAATGAAAGGGTAATCTTGTTTGGAATTATGTAGACTTTTTAAATTTTTTTAAATATTCTATTGGAAGCGAGCAAAGTTACGACTATTTATGTGCAAATGCACGAGGAGGAACAAAAGAATGGAACAAGGAACAGTAAAATGGTTTAACGCAGAAAAAGGTTTTGGGTTTATCTCACGCGAAGACGGAAGCGACGTATTCGTACACTTCTCAGCTATCCAAGGTGATGGTTTCAAAACTTTAGAAGAAGGTCAAGCAGTGACTTTTGATGTTGAAGATTCAGACCGTGGCCCTCAAGCAGTTAACGTAGAAAAAAACTAATAAAAAATAATCCAAAAACACCTAACGCATGTTAGGTGTTTTTTTGTTAGAAAAAATAGAGAAGAAAAATGGATAAACATTTTTCTTCTCTATTAAATGAGAGCTTTATTGATCACTAACCGTGGCAGTCATAATCATTGGCAGAATCATTGGATGACGTTCTGTTTGTTCAAACAAGAAAGGCTGTAAAGCGGTCGTCATGGCTTCGCCTAATTTTGCTTCGGTACAGTTTTTATCTTTCATTGCTTCACGTAGAGCATTGAATAAAAGACGTTGGCCTTCATGAATCATATCACCAGACTCACGCATGTAGACAAAACCACGGGAAAGAATGTCTGGACCAGCCATAATTTCTTTATTTTTAATATCAACTGTTGCTACCGCTAAAACTAAACCTTCTTCAGATAAGATACGACGATCCCGTAAAACAACATTCCCGATATCACCGACACCATTTCCATCAACGTACACGTCGTTAGCGTTGAAGTGACCAGCAGGACGTGCGCTATCAGCCGTTAAAGCTAAGACATCGCCGTTGCCCATGATAAAGCAATTTTCTTCAGGAACCCCTGTATCTTGAGCGAGCGAAGCATGGATTTTTAACATTCTAAATTCACCATGAACAGGCATGAAATATTTAGGCTTCATCAAACGAAGCATTAATTTTTGCTCTTCTTGTCCACCGTGACCAGAAGTATGGATATTATTGATTTTTCCGTGGATAACTTCTGCACCGGCTTCAGATAATAAGTTGATTAAACGGTTAACGCTTGTCGTATTCCCAGGAATTGGTGAACTTGAGAAAACAACCGTATCGCCTGGTTGAATACTAATTTGGCGATGTGTACCGTTAGCAATCCGACTAAGCGCGGCCATAGGTTCTCCTTGAGAGCCAGTACATAAAATCATTGTTTCATTTGCTGGCAATTGATTCAGTTCCGCCGCATCGACAAACGTTCCTTTTGGCACTTTGATGTAGCCTAAGCGTTCGCCATTGACAATGGCATTTTCCATGCTACGACCAAAAACAGCAATTTTGCGACCGGTTTTCACAGCTGCATCAGCAGCTTGTTGTAAACGGAAAATGTTTGAAGCGAAACTGGCAAAGATAATCCGACCATCAATTTTTTCAAAGATTTTTAAAATAGAGGTCCCAATTGTTTTTTCGGATTTTGTAAAGGTGGGTATTTCAGCATTGGTACTGTCTGAAAGAAGACAAAGGACGCCTTCTTCACCTAATTTCGCCATTCTGTGTAAGTTGGCTGGCTCACCAACGGGTGTAAAGTCAAACTTAAAGTCACCTGTTGCGACAATGTTACCAGAAGGCGTTTTAACCACAACGCCCAAGGCATCAGGAATACTGTGAGTCGTCCGGAAAAAGCTAATCGCTGTTTTTCTAAAACGAATCACCGTATCTTCATTAATTTCGTGTAATTCCGCTTCTCTCAATAAACCATGTTCATCTAGTTTGTTGGTAATTAAAGCCAAGGCTAGTGGTCCCGCATAGATTGGGATATTCGCTTGACGTAAAAGATAAGGAACGCCACCAATATGGTCTTCATGACCGTGGGTAATAAC
>NZ_JAHLRI010000050.1:0-15890 GCF_018919685.1 Enterococcus sp. S183_ASV_20 | reverse complement strand
GGTATTGCCTTGGCGTTCCACTTTTGGACTTGAAAAATCGGACTTAACTGCTGGACGCTCTTGTTTGGCTTGTTGAGATTCCTTATATGAAGTCTGAATATTAGACTGTTTTGAGGTCTGTTCATCATGATATTGTTCTTGTCTTGTAGTCGGTCTTTCATGAACAGAAGAAGCAGGCTGTTTTTTCTGTTTGACCTGTTCCATTTCAGAGCGACGCTCTGCAATGGTTTTGCGTCTTTGTTCCTGCTGTTCCTTGCGTCCGCTGGCTCTGTCTGCTCTGGTTTGAGAAATACTGGAAGTTAGGTCACGAACATTTTCTTTTGCTTTGGATTTTCCTTGATACACTGCATATCTTGCATTGGTCGGAATATCCTTAACCTGTTCTTTGAGATTACCAGCAGAATCAACGATTTTATCTTTGGTATCAGCAACTGCTCCGATTGTTTGTCCGATACGTTTTCCAAGTGTTGATTTTTCCTGTCCGTCTGGACGGGTGTGATCTGCTTGTGTCCTACCAGAACTACCCGACTGTCCTTGTTTTCCTGTAGCACTGGCAATGGCAGAGCCAGCACCTAAAGCTGTCATGGAGCGTCCAAGTTTACGCTGTAGGCGGTGCATATGAGCGTGCATAAGCATACGAGGTTTTCTCATCACACGACTTCCCACACTTTGAGAATCGTTGCTTTGAAGCGAAAACATACTCATTAAATCGCCCAGTTTGAAGTAGATTCCTGCAAAGGTCACAATCTGTAGAAAGGCAATCAAAAAGAACGGATAACCAGCCGATAAGGTATAGAGCATGGTTGAAATACTAAAGGCTGTCGTAATAATCAGCGTGATTCCAGCTCGTGTCAAAATGGTATTAAAGAGTTTAGTAATGGCTCGTTTCGACATACCATCAAAAGATGGAATCATACTTAAAATAAAGCTCACAGGCAGAAACATAGCATAGATGATAAAAAGCACCTGCGAGAAAATCATGATTCCTGTTAGTAGGAATACGAATATAGAAATCCCGATATTGAATACAAAGAGAAAGAAGACTGTACCCAAGCGGTTAATAGTTTTTGTAATCGTCATGTTCACATTGTTTCTGTCTTCGATTTCTTCTGCTACAATTTTTTCTCTGTCTTCTCCATTATTACTGTCTGGACTGGTTGAAAGTAGACTTTCCACACGGTCAGCACCAATACTTTCAATGTCTGAACTGTTGTATTGAAGCAGTAGCCACGGTTGTTGAACCTGTATGGAAAATAGG
Organism: Enterococcus sp. S183_ASV_20; assembly: GCF_018919685.1. Taxonomy (NCBI): domain Bacteria; kingdom Bacillati; phylum Bacillota; class Bacilli; order Lactobacillales; family Enterococcaceae; genus Enterococcus; species Enterococcus sp. S183_ASV_20. The sequence continues at coordinate 14,632 of NZ_JAHLRI010000050.1, read as the reverse complement.
CTGTCACGTATCAAGTCCACACTGTCCTTGCCTTGACTATCGGAATGGGGCATGACAATTTTTGTGCCAAGTGATAAGCTGGCTTGACTGATGTCTGATGAAAAATCATTGATTTTTTTAATGTAGTCGGGAGCGTAGGCAATAAAGGAAGCTGATAGGATAAATACCATGACAAAGTTCACAATGGCATGAATCGCTTTTGTAGTTTCTCTTTTTATCAGTCCTGTATAGGCAACATAAACCCCAAGAACCAAAATCAAGAGTAAGAGGAATCCAACATAGAATCCCTCTGTTGATAGTCCGCTAGGCGTAACTCCTGCAAGGGTCTGCATATTCTTGCCAATGGAATCTGCTGTAGCAGAAATGAAGTCAAGGGAATAGGCTTCTTGAACTAAGTAGCCAGTCGCATTGGAAACATAAAGACTGATTGTCCAAATAAAATTGGTAATGGCATATAAGCCATACATGACTTGTTTTCCAATTCCGTCCGACCAGTTCCACGGTAGCCAGCCCCAGCTATTATCAACATAAAAATCCAGTTGATAGTTTTCAAGTGGGTATCGGCTGTACTCATTTGCCACATTGATTGTATCATCTACCAAGCCCGCAGCTTGAACCACTGTTCCCATCATGGCTAAAAGAAAAATGGCAATCACAAGTGTGAAAGCCACTGTCATTGCCACTTTACCTAGACGCTTCAGCGTCCAGTTTGATTTTATTCTGTTTAATATTGATGGTTTCACATTTACACCTCTTTTCGCACAGGCGGTCTGGTATCAAAGGCATGGAGCAGTTCTTCAAATACAGGGTGGAACTGTATCACACCGACACGACCATATAAATCACTGATAAGGCACTGTCCATTTTCCAAATCACGCAATCGCTTCTGATTATTTTCGTCCTCTGGGTCAACGCCGAAAAAGGCAAGGGTCTTTTTAATCTCGTTAAGGTCAGTAGAGCGGAACGCAAATTTCAAACCAAGATTATTTTTCAGCTTTTCATCTAAAAGGTCATCTGTATTCTGGGTCACGAAATATACCCCAGCGTTCATAGCACGTCCAGCACGAACCAGTTTCATAGACAGTGTTTTACCTTGTGCCACCTGTAAGAAGCTCCACGCTTCGTCTAAGTCAACAATTTTAAAAATGCTTCTGTCTGTATGGATAAAGTCTAACGCAAAGGTACTAATGACAATCAGCATTGCCACCGATAGTAACTCCATTGTGGTATATTCCTCAAAGGAGGTTTCTTTATCGGGAAGTACCAAGTCGGCAACCTGTATGATGTTCAGTTGTTTTTCAAGACTGATAGACTGCTCCACATATCCATCACTAAAGAGCAGATGTGCAAAGTCATAGTCTGTAAAACTTTCGATATGGTCGGCTATGCTGGTGCTTATTTGAGTTCCCTCAACCCGTAATTCCTCAATCACTTTCAGAAGACCTCGCACTTCACTATTAGTTACAGCACGAATGGCTTTTCGTAGAACAGGGAAACGGTCAGAATCTCGTGATGAAATCCCCGTAAGGAACGTCAAAATGTCGATTGCCAGTGATTCAGAATCTTTGGGATTTTTCATAATCACGTAAGGGTCAAGTAAGCCTTTATTTTTCTCATCAGAAGTCAGATTGACAATATTAATTTCGTGAGCGATTTCTGGCAAGGTTTCTTTCCATCTGCCACGTTCCGCTTTCGGGTCAACAATCACTGCTTGTGCCCCATAAAGCACTGCATAATAGACGATAAGGTTATTCGCAAAGGATTTTCCACCGCCTAGCGAACCTACAAAGGCAGACGCTAATGCATTGGTTACTGAACCCTTAACCCCTTGACTGGCAAGAGCAGGTTTGAGGTAGACATTGCGTCCTGTATCTAAGCTATAGCCAACATAAATACCCTCATTTTCGCCAAGCATTTGAGTAGCACCGAAACCAAGTCCAGCTAAGAAATCAGAGGTTACATACTGAATATAGTCATTCATATAACGCTTGCTTGATGGTAAAAATTCTTCATGTAAGCCCAGCATATCTCCAAATGGTCGTACCAACTTGACACTTAAATCGTCATAAAAATCTTTCACTTCATTACAACGACGTTTCAATTCGTCCAAGTCATTTGCGGAAACACGCACCACATAAGAGAGCTTATACATGGATTCCTTGCTTTGGTCTAAATTATTTTCCAGCTCATTGACACTTTCCAGAGCTTCCGCCACATTAGAGCTGGTTTCGTTATCACTTTGCCATGCGTGGTTATCTAGGTCTTTTAGTTCTTTCTTTTTATTACGAACGGTGCTTAGTGCTTTACGGTTTGCCACGATTTCCACATTCATAGAAGTATCAATCGGGAATGTAAATTGCTGTTGCTGGTAGTAGAAGATTTCAGAGGACGGAAAGTCCAATTCGCCGACAATGCTGTTGATGGTAAAGTACGCCACATAGACGGTTTCGTCTTCCTGTTGAATTTTTAGGTATCGCTGTTTTTCTTCCACCAGACAACGGGTCGGTTTAATAAGGTCATAATATTTAATCAGCGTTTCATTATCCAGCTTCTTCTTTGATAGATGGTACTCATAATCTTCATAAGCTGTACCTGTCTGTCCATAAAGATGTTCAATCAGATAGCCGAAGTCGTCCTTATCCAGTCTACGGATTTTGAAACGACGAGAGATTTTATTTTCCAAGAGCTTTTCCATCTTCTGAAAACGCAGGATTTCATCATTACTCATGCTGACAAAATCGCCCATTAGCTTATGGTTCACATCATAGACAAAATCAGACAAAGCATTTTTGGCTTCAACGGTAAGACTTTTCATAGAAAACTCTTGATCGTTGAGAAGCAACTTAAAGCCGATAAAGAAGCGGTAGTCCACTTGATTTTCGCCAATCATGGATATTAAAGCGTCTGTCTGTTGGTCGATTTTGTCATAGGCAATTACTTTGAGTTTGCCAGTTACTTCCTCTTTGGAACGTTCTTGTGCAGAACGTATGCTGGATTCTGTACTGATTTGTAGAGCATGAATCTTGCCATCACGATTTTGTGCGATAAGCTGTCTGAAAGAATCATGCACTTGTATTTTCTGTTCTGGACTTAGGAATGAGTAATTGTAAGGAATAAGCTCATAATAGGCGTAACATTCGCCATCTTTATTCCAGACCAGATTATTTTCAATGTATTTAATTGGATATGCCATAAAATTCACTCCTAACTGTCGTAATGGCTTCTTGTGGCTGGTTTCTGCCAAGGGTTACTTTTTTCCCTGCATAGGTCAGCTTTGGTCGCAGTGCATAAGCAATGACAGACTTCAAAAATCCATAAGGCTTTTTACCATCAAAGGTTTTTGTAGACATAAACCATGTGAAAGCCACAGGAATTCCAAAATATTTGAGAAATGCTCCCTCAATCATGGAAAGAGGTGGCAAGTTGCCAAGTATCATAACCGCAAACAGTGACACGACAAACCACGTCATTTGCGTAAAGGTTATGGGAAACGGAAGTCTAAAATCGTTGATGGAGTACAGCACTTTCTCAACAGACCAAATACTGGTATAGCTTCGTATTTTCTTCATAGAATCAATCCTTTCAATAGACGATTTCAAAAATCCCATAATTGGTTGTGATAAAAGTTCCCGAAATTTCTAAATCACGACCATAGGATTCGTAATCAATATAGTTTTGAAGACTGGTTGGCACTTCGCCCAATACTCCAGTTTCTTCAATGTAGTAACGTGCGACATCTGCCATATCATCACAATCCGAGTGAATGATAATATCCTCTTGATGTTCGCTTAGTTCCTCAATACTTGAAAAATGAGTGAGCAGAGCAGATAGCTCGGATTGTAGTTCCTCTGGCAACTCCGATACCATTTCCCATAGGCGATTGAGTTCGCCAATAGAAGTGTATTCGTCAACCGTAAAGGGTAACTCATAATCGTGAATGGCGTATTCCTCGTATTCATCATTCAAGCCGATTTTCTCTTTGACTTCTTCAAAATCAATGGGAAAGGTAAACCAAGCACCGACTAATTCTCCTTCATTGTATTTACCTAAGTTGGCAATATAGACTTGCATATCGTCCATGTGTTCACGTCCTTTCTTTGTAGAGATTCAAAAATCCCTACCGCACTTCGTTTGGTGTACCATTCTTTTGCGGAACATAAGAAAACCACTTATATTCCACAAAATAACGGTTTAATTTAAGCACCGATAATGCGATTAAATAGCTCTAATAAAATGTCTTTTACTCCAGCAGCGTTGAACACCAAGCCCACCGCAATAATCGCAATGATGAGAAAGCCAATCAGTTTACTAAACTCACGCTTGAAGCCAAGATACAAGCCAATTACAACGATTGCTAAAAGTACCAGTGATTGAGCATTTGATAGAAACCAGTTATAAAGGTTTTGTCCAAAATTCATAAAAATGTTCTCCTTTCTGTATGCAGTGAATTTGTATTTAAGTTATTTTTTTGTCGTTATCACGTCCTGTTCTTTTACCGACTGTTGCTTTAAAATCTGCTTGTGTCGGTCTGTCAGTTTCGCATGGTCGAGAATGTCTTTCACAACCTGCGTCTGGTTAATTTCATCAAGTGTAATAGCAACCTTTAAGGTCGGGGCGACTTGATGAGATAGCCAGTTTAGTGTCCTTTGGAAAGAGTAAGGCTCTGGTTTTGTGGTTAGCTTTAATCGTTCACGATTGTTTCCAATAAACCATGCCCATTCTTCATTGAGTTTCCAATCGGAACGTGCTTTTGAATCGTCCTTATCCACAAAGCGGATATACCGATTGATAATCTTAAAAGCTGTATGCTCTGGATTATCATAGACAAGTAAATCACGTACTGCATAATAGGCACGCTCATTTTTTAGTCGGATTTCAAAACGGTTTTTAACCTCTGCGTCTTCAATGGGAATATCATTTTTCTTGTACTGCTCATAGTCCTTTTCATAGATACAGAAATAGACTTCGCTTTGTAATGAACCGATATAAAGCGTGTTTCCCATACATTCCTTTTCATCTTTGCGTACCAGTTCGCCACTGCGATAGCTCTTGAAACTGCGTAACACCGAAATACACTCTTCCTGTAGGCATTTTTCCGTCAGTGTGGGAATATTCAAAATCCCTGTTTTATCGTTGATGGCAAGGTCAAGGCGTTTCATCACGCCACCAGCCACCAAAGCGTCCATAAAGAACTCATACCAGCTTCTTTGTTGTGCTAGAAGATAGCTTTCAAATTGTCTGCACCCACGACCTTTTAATTCCACCAGAACACCTTTGTCTATCTCATGAGAGCAGAGAACGAATATATCGCCTAAGGCATAATGTTCTGAATAAGAATAAAAGCCATAGTCTTCATGAAGAAAATAGGAAAGTTTCAATTGCAATATTTCTTCAACCACATGCTGTACGTCCATTGTGGGAAAGCGAATCCTTACATAGTCAAAGAGCATTTCAAGTGGGGCATCGGGATTGAAGCGTTCCAGAGTTTCCCAAAGGGATTGTTGCAACTCGTCTGATGGCTTAACCTTGCCAGTTTCAATGTCGCTAAGATATTGCCTTGTAATGCCTGTAGCAATAGCCAGTCGGTTTTGAGATAGCCCATAAGCCAACCGTTTTTCCTTTAAATGCTGTATCAAAGTTTGTTCATTCAGTTAAATCCCTCCAATTAAAAAAGGTATGTCAACTATTGAAGCTCATTTGACATACCACGAAATTTTCTAAACTCCTTGTAACCAAAGAATTTTCTGCTATTTTTTTGACTGTTTCCTGTCGATTTGTACCCCCCTGTTAGATACGGGGGGTTAGGTGCTGGCGTGGCTATCGCCACACCAGCCAGCAAGATCAGTCCACACCTGCGACTTTCGCTTCGCACGTCGCCTGCGTGGACTGTCTGCTGTTGGTTAGTTTTTTTATTTCCTCCAAAAAGTCATGACCTTTTGGTACTAAGGGAGTGTAAAATTCTGATATGACACTTGTTCCCACATCAACATAGCCACGACCTTTGATTTGTTTTAAGAAGAAATCTTTTTGTACATCACTGCCAAACATCATGCCATAGCCCATTTCAGACATTCTTCCAAGTGCCACTCTGAAATTAAACTGGTCACGGATTCCGTCGCCTAAATATTTTGCGTCTGGACGTTGACAAGCCAGTATTAAAAAGAAGCCAGCTTGACGACCTAACATGACAATCTGTTTGAGCTTGTTTAAGACTGCGGTATTTTCTTTATTTCCCAGCATTTCCATGAAAGCCACGTATTCATCAAAGATAAGAAAGTTTGCAGGAAGTCCTAAGTAGGCATAGTTCTCGCCAGTCTTATAGTTTTCCATCTCTTTCATAGCTTCACTTCGTGCCATCATTTCATCATAGAAACGGTCAATGCAGGAGAGCATATCTTCTTTTCTGTAGTAGACATTCCCCATCACAGAGCCTAAGTCGGCAAGGTCGGCGTTCTTTGGGTCAAGAATATAGAGCTTAGAATCTGTATAAAGCAAGGCTTCAATCAGTGTCAGTATAAAGTAAGTTTTACCGCCACCTGTACCACCAGCTATGAGCATGTGAGGGAGCTTGTCATATTCCCACCATACGTTTTCCATCAAGCGTAGTTTGCCATCTTTGGCTTGGACTTCATCAATAGAAATACGACTGGCGATGGTGTCATAGAGCAGGGTATATTCCACATAAGAATCTTTTAACTCTTTATCCGTCAGCTCACAGTACAATCCGCTTTCTAATTTCTTTTCCAAGTGTAGGAGCTGGTCTTGATATTTTCCTAGCGTGATTTCCACTCGCATCTGTATTAAACCATCTTTAAGGCGATAAAATATTTTGGGAAAGTAGGTTATCTTTTCCTTAGTACGACTGGACGAATCTTTGAAGAAGCCATCTGTTTTGACCTGTTCCGATTCATACCACTTGTTTTCAAGTACCATCTTAGCCAGCTTTTGACGGTGGTACAGTTGTTTTACTGTATCATATCTATATCTTTTGAATAGAAATGCCACCAGCAAGCAGACAAGAATTGCGACACTAACACTAATAACTAAATAGGGAATGTGAATCTTGTCTACTTGTGATAGGTTAAAGTCCTGCCAGTTAATCTGCTGGATTGTCTTCACATGAAACAGTCCGATAACCAGCAGGAAAATTGGCAGTAAGGACGCTACTGTAAAATGAAAGACTAAATCCTTGTCACTTGGGCGAATCCTTTTACCACGAATGCCAAACTGTTTCATGCGGGATTTCCTCCTTTCTCTCTAGTGGAAGTAGCATGACTATTTATCCGTGGCTGGCTCTTTTTTAGGTTGTGGCTGATTTTTAAAGGTACTGGAATCTTTCGTCAATACAATATCGTCTGCCTTGATATACCAGTCAACATCTGCCCCTCGGAAGGTAGCGGTAGCGACGGTATCTGCAACTGGATTGATGATTTCCACTTTTGCGTTATAGTCAAACTCTTTCAAAGGAACACTGGCAGGAATACTCACTTGAATCATACGTCCTTGCCCTTTGGATTTTAAATCATAGGTACGTTCTTTGATTTCATCTGAAACCGTACCGTCGTCATTTTGGATTCGTACTTCACGACGGAGTGCTGAAAACTTTAATTCTCCAAATGTAGCGTCTTTATCTAATACAATGCCATTAGGTAATCTCATCATTTTTCCTCTCTTTCTTTATTCTTTTATCATGTCGTCCGCATGTAAAAGGTAATTTGTGAATCCACGAGTACCAATTTTATAGCCCTCTGCGGTAATACGTGGATTGACTAACATTACACGTTCCTCAAAGCCGAAATGTTTTTCTCCAGCTTCAGCAGGAAGCACCACCACAATATCATCTGCTCTTTGAACGTCAGAATAGAGGTTGTAGCTTCGAGATAAGACAGTTAATTGTCCGTTGATTCTTCGCTGTTCTACTTTATCCTCGCCAGCAAATTCTAAATTGCCAAATGTTTTTTCCATGTTGGGAATCACAAATTTAAGTTCCATATTTTTACCTATCCTTTCTTTTTATTGTTTGATAAATCTTGTTTGTTTGATGGTCTTAAAGGGAGGGGAGCGACCTTTTGATTCTTGATTTTCTGTTTTCATAAGTTCACTTCCTTTCAAATATTGGGTAAAAAAATAGACACCTCATTTTTTGAAGTGTCTACCTATTAAATATTCAATTTTATTGGAAGTATCTTTGTATCTTCACTTTTCAAGGATAAATCGTCGTATCAAAGCTCATTCATAAGTAGTAAATTAGTAGTAAATTGAGTGGTTTTGACCTTGATAAAGTGTGATAAGTCCAGTGTTTATGCGGATAATTAGATTTTTATACTGTTTTTTACATAAAAAATACATTAACTTTACCTATTTTTATCTTAATGAAACAGCTTTGCTCTCGCGGTTGCAAGAAATAAATGTTAAAATCAAAAGGTATGCTATTAAATGTTTTTTTGGAGGTTGGGTCATGATAGAAGTTATCGACTTGAAAAAAGTATTCGATAATGGGTTTGAAGCGTTAAAATCGGTCAATTTTACGATTGAGCAAGGGGACTTGGTTTGTTTGTTAGGACCAAGTGGGTGTGGGAAATCCACAATTTTAAACTTAATTGCAGGTTTATTACATCCAAGTGATGGAGATATTCAGTTTCGACAGCAATCGGTTGTCAAAACAGCACCAAAAGATCGGAACATCGGATTCGTTTTTCAAAACTATGCCTTATATCCACATATGACTGTTCTAGAAAACGTAATGTTTCCTTTGACGGTAGGAAGTAAGAAAGTTCCCAAGGCAGAGGCACAAGCTATTGCCGAAGAATATATGAAACTAACGAATATTGAAGAGTTAAGCCATAAAAAGCCAGGCACACTTTCTGGTGGTCAACAACAGCGTGTTGCGATTACCCGGGCGTTAGTTCAAAAACCAGATGTTTTATTATTAGATGAGCCTTTAAGTAACTTGGATGCACGTTTGCGTTTGAAAATTCGTGAAGAAATCCGCCGCTTGGTGAAAGAAGTAGGCATTACAACAATCTTTGTAACGCACGACCAAGAGGAAGCGCTATCAATCAGTGATAAAATTATTTTATTAAACGAAGGGGTTATTCAACAAAATGATGAACCTCAAAACCTTTACTTAGAACCAAATAACTTATTTGTTGCTCAGTTCATAGGTAACCCAATTATTAATTTATTGTCTGTTGAAGTGAAAGACGGCAAAATGTACCACGAAAGTTTTGAAATTCCGCTTGAGCGTTTTGAGCAAGCACGCTTTAAAATGCCAATGACTGATGGGAAATATACGTTTGCTTCTCGTCCAGAAGATGTGGTACTAACTGAAACAGGTCTCTTTACCACAACGACAGATTTAGTGGAATTGATTGGTCGAGAACGTATTTTACGATTTACATTAGGAAATGAACAAGTGAAATCAATTGTAAGTGTAGAAGAAGCGATTGAAGAAGGAGACACTTTATCTTTTGATTTTTCATATAAAAAAGTATTTATCTTTAACGAAGCGGGAGACCGGGTTTACTAATGAAAAAATACAATCCAGAAATTCAACCAAAAGCATGGCTCTTCCTTCTGCCATCATTAGGAATCATTTTACTGTTTAGCGTTTATCCGCTGTTTCGTTCTTTGTGGATGAGCTTCCAAAAAGGTTCCTTAATTAACCAACGCTACGCTGGTTTAGAAAATTATCAACGTGTATTGAATGATCCAATCTTCTATAAAGCGTTAAAAAATACAGCGCTCTATGCATTTGCTGTGGTACCGATTGCCTTGATAATTTCCCTAGCAATTGCTTGGATTATCTTTGAAAAAGTTAAACATAAGAGTTTCTTTGAAACGATTTTCTTTATGCCTTATGTAACGAGTACGATTGCCATTGGGATTGTCTTCCGTTACTTCTTTAATGGCGATTATGGAATTGTCAATTACGTCTTAGGCTTTTTCGGCATTCCTTCTGTCAACTGGCTAGATAATGTTCAAATGAGTATGCCAACATTGATTATTTTTGGGGTTTGGACGAGTTTAGCATTTAATATTATTATTTTGTTGGCTGGGTTGAGAAATATTGATGAAGAACACTTTAAAATAGCGAAAATGTTTGGTGCCTCAGACGGCGAAATTTTCCGACGTATTACGTTTCCGCAACTAGTCCCGACCATTGCCTTTTTATTAACGGTCAATTTAATTGGCGCCTTTAAAGTTTATACACAAGTTTATGCTTTATTCGGTGGTCGTGCGGGGATTGCCAATAGTGCCACAACCGCAGTGTACTATATTTATGACAAATTCCACATTGCAGGGCGTCCCGGAATTGCGATGGCCGCCACAGTGATTTTATTTGTGATTATTTTAGTGGTCACTTTCTTACAAAATAAACTCTTAAAGAAAGTGGGGCAATAAGCCAATGAAAAAAGTTTTAACGATTATCGCATTTGTTTTCTTAGGCATTTTAGCCGTTATTACGTTATTTCCATTTGTCTATATGATTTTAGCTGGTTTAATGAGTTACTCTGAAGCGACCAGCATGCCGCCAACCATGTTTCCGAAACAACCACAATGGCAAAACTACACAGAGGTCTTTCAAAAAGCACCCTTTCTTCGGTATTTCTTGAACACAGTCTTTGTTTCAGGCGTTACAACGATTGCTACGGTAGTCACCGCCGTGTTAGCTTCATTCGCGTTAACGAGTTTGAAGTTCCGTTTTAAAAATGTGGTCATTGCTTTGATGATTTCGTTGTTAATGGTTCCGTATGAATCTATTATTTTTACCAATTATCAAACGATTGCGCAATTAGGTTTGTTAAATACTTACAGCGCCTTAATTATTCCATTTTTAACTAGTATTTTTTATATTTACTATTTAAACGGGTATTTAAAAGGTATTCCTGATACTTTTTATAAGGCTGCCAAGATTGATGGCGCTAGTGATTTAGAATACATTTGGCGTATTTTAGTACCAATGTCAAAACCAGCGTTGGTAACAGTAGGGATTTTAACATTTATTTCTAGTTGGAATTCTTTCTTGTGGCCATTGTTGGTGACGAACGAGAAAAAATACCGTCTATTGAATAATGGACTATCGGCCTTTGCGACAGAGAGCGGTAGTGACGTACATTTACAAATGGCTGCTGCAACATTAACCGTTATTCCAATTTTAATTATTTACTTGATTTTCAGAAAAGAAATTATCAGAGGAGTTGCAAAAAATGGAATCAAAGGCTAAAACAACTGTGACTTTTCACAGTGGCATTTTAACAATTGGAGGAACCGTGATTGAAGTGGCGTATAAAGATGCCCACATCTTCTTTGATTTTGGTACAGAATTTCGACCAGAATTAGATTTGCCTGATGATCACATTGAAACCTTAATTAATAATCGTTTAGTGCCAGAATTAAAAGACTTATATGATCCACGTTTAGGTTATGAATATCATGGTGCAGAAGACAAAGAGTATCAACACACCGCTGTTTTCTTATCTCATGCCCATTTAGATCATTCGCGCATGATTAATTATTTAGACCCAGCTGTTCCGTTGTACACATTAAAAGAAACGAAAATGATTCTAAATAGTTTAAATCGCAAAGGTGATTTTTTGATTCCATCACCGTTTGAAGAAAAGAATTTTACCCGAGAAATGATTGGTCTTAATAAAAACGATGTGATTAAAGTTGGCGAAATTTCAGTGGAAATCGTACCTGTTGATCATGATGCGTACGGTGCTTCGGCATTACTGATTCGCACGCCTGACCATTTCATCACATACACAGGTGATTTGCGCTTACATGGCCATAATCGTGAAGAGACTTTAGCTTTTTGTGAAAAAGCCAAACATACTGAATTATTAATGATGGAAGGCGTAAGCATTAGCTTCCCAGAACGTGAACCAGATCCAGCCCAAATAGCGGTTGTCAGTGAAGAAGATCTTGTTCAGCACTTGGTTCGTTTAGAACTAGAAAACTCGAATCGACAAATTACCTTTAATGGTTATCCAGCAAACGTGGAACGTTTTGCTAAGATTATTGAAAAGTCACCACGTACAGTCGTTTTAGAAGCAAATATGGCTGCGTTGTTACTTGAAGTATTTGGAATAGAAGTTCGTTATTATTATGCTGAATCTGGTAAAATACCAGAATTGAATCCAGCGTTAGAAATCCCGTATGACACGTTACTAAAGGACAAAACAGACTATTTGTGGCAAGTTGTGAACCAGTTTGACAACCTCCAAGAAGGTAGTTTATACATTCACAGTGATGCACAACCGTTAGGGGACTTTGATCCACAGTATCGCGTGTTTTTAGATTTGTTGGCTAAAAAAGACATTACTTTTGTCCGCTTAGCTTGTTCAGGACATGCAATTCCAGAAGATCTGGATAAAATTATTGCATTGATTGAACCTCAAGTATTGGTTCCAATCCATACGTTAAAACCAGAAAAACTGGAAAACCCGTATGGTGAAAGAATATTGCCAGAACGTGGCGAGCAAATTGTTTTATAAATTTTTTTAAGGGAGAGAAAAAAATGAAGTTCAAAACTCTAGCAACAACAGTGTTAGCAACCGCAGCTATTTTCGCATTGGGGGCTTGTGGTAACGGTAATGGGGCCAAAGAATCAAACGATATTGTGAAAGAAGTGAAGGAAGATACGACAATCACTTTCTGGCATGCAATGAATGGGGTTCAAGAAGAAGCGTTAACAAAATTAACGAAAGACTTCATGAAAGAAAATCCAAAAATTAAAGTGGAATTACAAAATCAATCTGCTTACCCTGATTTACAAGCCAAAATCAATTCGACTTTAACTTCACCAAAAGATTTACCAACAATTACGCAAGCGTACCCAGGCTGGTTATGGAATGCTGCACAAGATGAAATGTTAGTGGACTTAAAACCATATATGGATGATGACACAATCGGCTGGAAAGATGCAGAACCAATTCGTGAGGTATTGTTAGATGGCGCCAAAATCGACGGCAAACAATACGGCATTCCATTTAATAAATCGACAGAAATGTTATTCTATAATGCTGATTTGTTGAAAGAATATGGTGTTGAAGTACCGAAAACATTAGAGGAATTAAAAGAAGCTTCTAAAACAATTTACGAAAAATCCAACAAAGAAGTCGTTGGTGCTGGTTTTGACTCGTTAAATAACTATTACGCAATTGGAATGAAAAACAAAGGCGTTGATTTTAATAAAGACTTAGATTTAACAAGCAAAGATTCACAAGAAGTCGTGGACTATTACCGTGATGGTATCGAAGCAGGTTACTTCCGCACAGCTGGTTCAGATAAATATTTATCTGGCCCATTTGCAAACAAAAAGGTAGCGATGTTTGTCGGTAGTATTGCTGGTGCTGGTTTTGTTCAAAAAGATGCTGAAGCTGGTGGCTATGAATATGGTGTTGCACCACGTCCTGAAAAAATCAACTTACAACAAGGAACAGATATTTATATGTTCGATAGTGCTACGCCAGAACAACGGACAGCGGCATTTGAATTCATGAAATTCTTAGTAACGCCTGATTCACAATTGTACTGGGCACAACAAACAGGTTATATGCCAATTCTAGAATCTGTTTTACACAGTGATGAGTACAAAAATTCTAAGACAACCAAAGTACCTGCACAACTTGAAAACGCAGTAAAAGATTTATTCGCTATCCCAGTAGAAGAAAATGCTGATTCAGCCTATAATGAAATGCGGACAATTATGGAAAGTATTTTTGCTTCATCAAATAAAGACACGAAAAAATTATTGAAAGATGCAACGTCACAATTTGAACAAGCATGGAACCAATAATCAATAAATAAACAGACGTGGGAGGTTGGGATCTGAGTCGTTATGGCTCGTGTTCTAACCTTCCTGTTCTTTTGGGCGGAAGAAGGAGAGAAACAAAATGCAAATAAAAATTTTAGCAACAAGTGATATGCATGGGTATATTATGCCAACAAGTTATAGTGAAAAAAAGATGGATTTGCCTTTTGGAACCGCAAAAGCAGCAACCATGCTGAAAAAGTTACGTGCGTCTGCCAAAGGACCAGTTTTTCAAATTGAAAATGGGGATTTTATTCAAGGTTCGCCGCTTAGTTACTACGTAAGAAAAGCAGAAACACATTCAGTGGAAGCCATCACTAAAATCATTAATCAAATGAATTATGATGTTAGCGTTTTAGGTAACCATGAATTTAATTACGGTTTAGATTATTTAAAGGAAACGATTGCCAGTTATCAACAGCCAGTTTTAGCTGCCAATATTCTTGGTAAAGATGGACAACCTTATTTCGGTCAGCCGTATGTCATCATAGAAAAACAAGGGGTTAAAGTAGCCATCCTTGGCGTGACGACTCAATATATTCCTCATTGGGAACAGCCGGCAACAGTCAAAGATTTAACGTTTAAAAGTGTCGTTGAAACAGCGGCAGAGTACGTGCCAAAACTGCGGGAAGAAGCGGACCTAGTTGTTGTCGCTTACCATGGTGGTTTTGAAAAAGATTTAGAAACAGGGGAACCCACGGAATTACTAACAGGAGAAAATGAAGGCTACGATTTATTGGAAAAAGTTCCTGGGATTGATGCCTTAGTCACTGGTCACCAACATCGAGAAATTGCTACAAAACTGAATGGAAT
>NZ_JAHLRI010000004.1:0-116835 GCF_018919685.1 Enterococcus sp. S183_ASV_20 | reverse complement strand
GATTCCGCGCGACCGCAATGGCGAGTTCAAGCAACAGACTGTTCCTGCTTATAGACGGACGAATGACACGTTAGAGGAGACCGTCATTCACCTCTTCCGAAAAGGTATTACCATGTCGGAAATCGCAGACTTGATTGAGAAAATGTATGGGCATCACTACACGCCCCAAACCATGTCCAATATAACAAAATCATTTACAGAAGAGGTAACGGCGTTTAAAGGACGGGAGCTTCATGACCGTTATGCTGCTATTTATATGGACGCAACGTATATTCCGTTAAAGCGGAAAACCGTCGCCAAGGAAGCTATTCATATCGCAGTTGGCATTCGCCCGGACGGATCAAAGGAAGTATTGAGCTATGCGATTGCACCGACTGAATCCATCATGATTTGGGAGGAAATTTTATTGGACCTTCAAGAGCGCGGTTTGAAAAATGTCCTCCTGTTCATCACGGATGGCTTAAAGGGGATGGTAGGAGCGATTAGTCGGTTCTATCCCAAAGCTCGTTTTCAACATTGTTGTGTACACGTTTCCCGTAATATCAGTCACAAAGTGCGTGTCGATGATCGTAAGGAAGTCTGTGATGATTTTAAAATGATGTATCAAGCCTCATCTAAAGAGGTGGCGTTGGAAGCACGTGGTGCTTTTGCGGAAAAATGGAAAACTAGCTATCCAAAAGGGGTTGAATCGATTCTTTCGAACGATCACTTGCTCACTTTCTATGATTTCCCCTTGGCCATACGCAAGAGTATTTATTCTACGAACCTGATTGAATCCTTTAATAAGCAAATCAAGAAATACAGCCACCGCAAGGAACAGTTCCAAAACGAAGAGTCGCTGGAACGTTTCTTAGTCTCGTCTTTTGATACTTACAACCAAAAATTCCTAGGTCGCAGTCATAAAGGCTTTCAACAGGCCGAAGGCGAACTTGAACAAATGCTAAGCCAACTGATTGAGAATTAGAAACAATCTGCAGTAGGGAAGAATCATTTACACAAAATTATTGACGCTCCCACAAGTTTACAATGATTCATTCTTTCCTTGTTTTTTATATTCTCCTTAAAAAATTATTCTCCATTAATAATTTTCCAATTTTCTTCTTTGTTTAACAATAGATTGTATTGAAAACTATTTGTCACCTTTTCAATTTCATTTAGGTATTTTACTACGATTTTTACTTGTACCGAACCGTCCTTTTCAAGATAAATAGGATTGGTTATTTCTACAAATCTAAGATCGCTACTAACTTGGCTCATAGATTCATTTTCACTATAATACTCTAGCTCTTTTTCAGAAGCAGTTGGATAAAGTTTGAAAAATGTCTCTAGAAACTCAGTAATTTCTTGCGTTGTTTTTGCATCAATGTCAGAATCACTTTCTACTTGTTTTACTTCATATTTTGCCTTACCTGGCTTACTAATCATAGTTGGTAAACTCGTCACTATATGATTTTCTTTTTCATCTTCAAATATCTTCACTCGATACGCAGAAGAAATTTGTTCTGACTTTTTCCCTTCTGTAATCTTTTGGTCTACTAAAAATGAAACGACAAAATCTTTCGAACGTTTTTCAACATCTAGAATTTTTACTGAGTTTACTTCTGAACTAGTGGGAATATCTACTCGAACCATATCTTGACTCAAAGCAAGGCCTTCTTCTGTAAGGTACTGTCCAAGATTACTCATTCTCTTTTCAATTACTTCCTTGTTATTCTTCCATGAAAAGTATTCTTTCACAAAATTCTTTGTAAAACTTTCAACTCCAGAAGTATTTATTACTTTTTCTTTTACAACCATTTTTACGTGAGTTGTATGCTGATCAATGGCGGTGAAATTTTTGTAGATACCAAAAGCAAGACTACATGACAGTAAAAGCCAAAGGGCAAGCACCATTTTTCGATGCTTGCCCACTGAAATTGTCCGCTCTTTTTTCTTTTTTGACATCTTTTCCTTTTGAATCCGTTCAATTTTTATCTTCATTATTTTTCCTCTTTTCTCTTAATTGTATCGGCCGGCTCCAATCAGATGCTGCTGCCAATAGCTTTCTGTAAGATTCGTCCAACCCACTGGATTTCCTGCGTGAAACATGCGATTCTCTCCTGCATAAATACCTACATGAGTCACATAAGTACCGGCATCATAGGTTGAGTGAAAGAAAATTAAATCACCAGGTTTGGCATCTTTTAAGTCAATATGAGTCATGACATCATACTGATCTTGAGCCACCCGGGGAAGTTTCAGACCAACTTTGGCATAACACCACTGGGTCAATCCACTACAATCAAAACCCGTTGCGGGACTCGAACCGCCAAATACGTAGGCAGTACCTTCATACTTAAAAGCCTCGTCAAAAATCCCTTGGACTGTTTTATCATCAAACTGTGTCGTGGTCAGGTATTGCTTCACTAATAGGCAATAAAACATATTGCCATAGTTATAGCGCCACCCGCCATTTTCTTTAATCGCTATTGGGTTGGGGTAGTCTACTTTTTGACCACCCGATTTTTCCTTTGAAAATGATTCGGCTAAAGTAAAACTATGCTTCTTCCCGTTTTTTGCGACATAATTCAAATAGCCGCCACCATAGTTATAGGCTTGAATAATACTATCTTGATCACACCCTAGTTCTTTGGAGCTCTTAACCAAGGAAGCAAAATAAATACATCCCTGCTTGATAGATGCTTCGGTACTTAATGAATTTGGTGGTAAACCCGCAGACTCAGAACTTTGCATGACGTCCTCCATTGTGCCACCAGATTCAACTTGGATGATTGCCAAAAGAATTGGTACATAGTCTAATATGTCCGATTCTTTAGCATATTTTTCAACCATTGAGCGATGTTTCAAGACTTCTTCTGAGACACTATTGCCACCAGGAGAAATACCAGAAGTACCACTCCCCTCACTATCTTCCCCAAACAATAAGCTTACACACATCAAGATGCCCATAAAAGAGAGCATCAACATGGTTAACGAAATGACACTCAATTCTTTTAAATTCATTTTTTATCACCCGACTTTGGTTTTGGACGAGCCTTCATTATTCTTTGTACTTTTTGATTGGCTCTCTTCGGAAGAGTAGATCGTTGCTTAACTTGCTGGAAAGAATTTTTCTTACTTAATAGTTGGTTATTCTCTCTCGCAACCAAATTCTGTTTAACAAGTCTTCTCCTTACCTCAGAATTCGGTTTTACCATCACAATCCGTTTTGGAAGTTCATTTTTCAGTATCCTATCCTTCTGAGGTTTTGGATCCTCTTTTATCGAAACATTACTTCTTCTTTTTCCATGACGGTCTGTTACTTCGCCCAAGTTTTTTCGCTTTTCATCCATTTTCTCATCTCTGCGTTGTCGTTGTTTGTCTCGCAGCTTCTCTCGATCTGCTTTTTCTTGAACAAGCCCTCGCTTAAATTCTTTCGGTGCTTTTTTCGTCTTTTCCAGACCTTTATGGAGGATGTATTTCAAGTTGGTCGGCGTATTCCGTACCTGATCCTTTACTTGTTTTGCCTTATCTTTCACCAAAGCCTGGGTATCCAGAACTTTGCCTATTTTTCTCCCAGTCAAATTCATTCGGGATTGTTTCTTATTATTTGAAATTGGATTCTCCTTAGCCGAGTCTGAGGATACCTCGCGATCGTTAGGTAATCGTGAATTCTTTCGTAGAGAAGAACCTGCTGGCTTAAATTTGGGTTTTGATTGTTCCTTTGCCAACTTATTCCCAACTGCTGCAGCACCGCCAAAAGCCAGAGTTCGGCCCACATTTCGATTGAGTTGCCGCAATTTACGGTTCATCAACATTTGCGGTCTTCGCATGACCCGTCTGCCCATTGACTGACTGTCATTACTCTGAAGGTTGAACATACTCATAATGTCACCCAATTTGAAATAGATACCGGCAAAGGTCACAATTTGTAGAAAAGCTACCATAAAGAAGGGATAGGTAGCCGAAATATTGAAAAACATCGTAGAAATACTGAATGCAGTCGTAATCACCAAGGTGACACCCGCTCGCATCATAATCGTATTGAATAAACGAATAATCGCCATCTTGCCCAAACTCTCATAAGTCGGCAACATGGACAATAAGAAACTAATTGGCAGAAACATCGCAAAGATAATGAAGAGAATTTGCGAGAACAACATAATCCCTGTTAGAAGAAAAACAAAGAAGGAAATGCCAATATTGAACAATACCAAAAAGACCACGATCCCTAAACGGTTCATGGTCTTGGTAATACTGAGATTCGCATTGTCATTGTCTTCAATCTCTGCCTTGACCGCTTCTTCCCGATCTTTGCCTTTGTTTTCATCTGGACTCACAGATAGAATCTTGTTGACCCGGTCTTCACCAATTTCTTCTATGTTGGAATCATCAAATTGCAGTAGTAACCAAGGTTGTTGGACTTGAATCGAAAACAAACTATCCCGAATCAAATCCACACTATCTTTTCCTTGGCTTTCTGAATTGGGTACAACGATCTCGGTTCCAAGGGTAAGGGCCGCTTCACTAACATCTGAGCTAAAGTCATTGATTTTTGTGATATAGGTAGGCGCATAAGCAATGAACGAACCCGATAGTAGAAAAATCATCACAAAATTAATCACGGCTCGAACTGCTTTCGTGGTTTCTCGTTTTAATAATCCGGTATACGCCACATACACCCCCAGAGCTAAAATCATCAATAATAGAAACCCAAAATAAAATCCGGAGGTCTGGAGTCCATTTTCAGTAATATCAGCCAATGTTTGGATATTCTTTCCAATACTTTCAGCCGTATCCGAAATGAAATCTAATTTATAGGCTTCTTGAACCACATAACCCGTGGCGTTCGACAAATACAAACTCACCGTCCAAATGAAATTAGTAATGGCATAAAGACCATACATCACGCTTTTCCCTAAGCCATCACCCCAATTCCAAGGCAACCAATCCCAAGAGCTATCCACAAAGAAATCTAGTTGATAGTTGTTCAGTGAATATTTGGAATATAGATTTCCTGATTCAACTGTATCATCAACTAGCCCTGTCGCCTCGGCTACCGTACCAACTAAACTCAATAGAACTATCAGAGTGAGTATGCTAATAAAAACGATTCCCACAATCCGAAAAAGTTTCTTTTTCATCCCCTCACTCCATTCTCTCTTGAACAGGTGGACGGGTATCAAAGGCATGGAAGAGTTCTTCAAAGACTGGATGTACCTGAACCACGCCTACCCGACCATACAAATCCTGCATCAAGCATTGGCCGTTTTCCAAATCTCGTAGGCGTTTTTGATTACTTTCATCTTCTTGATCCAACCCAAAAAATTCCAAAGTCTTCTTGATTTCATGAATATCGGTACTACGAAAAGCAAATTTCAATCCGATATTATTCTTCAAGCGTTCATCCAGTAAATCGTCACTATTTTGCGTGACAAAGTAAACACCGGCATTCATGGCCCGACCAGCACGAACGAGCTTATTTGAAAGGGTCTTTCCTTGAGCCACTTGAAGAAAACTCCAAGCCTCATCCAGGTCCACAATCTTGAAGATTTCTCGATTACTATGGATAAAATCCAAGGCAAACGTGGAAATGACGATTAGCATAGAGACACTTAGCAACTCCATCGTGGTATATTCTTCAAAAGTGGTTTCTGCATCTGGTAAAACCAAATCCGCTACTTGAATGATATTCAACTGCTTATCTAAACTAATTGATTGGGTAATCGAACCATCTGAGAAAAGCAAATGGGCAAAATCATAATCGGTAAAGGACTCGATATGATCGGCGATATTTTCCGCGACTGGAGAGTTCTCCTTTCGAAGCTCATTAATGACTTGCAGCAATCCTCGTTGATCACTTTGGGTAACCGTCCGAATGGCTTTGCGCAATACTGGAAACTTCTCCCCATCCCGACTGGAAATTCCTGTTAAAAAAGTCAGGATATCAATTGCTAAACTTTCTGAATCTTTCTTTTTCTTCATAATCACATAAGGATCAAGTAAGCCTTGATTTTCTGGTTTACTAGTCAAGTTGAGAATATTGATTTCATCCGCAATTTCTGGCAAGTTTTCTTTCCAACCACCTCGTTCTCCTTTTGGATCGACAATCACAGCTTGGCCACCAAAAAGAACAGCATAGTAGACCAAGAGATTGTTACTAAAGGATTTTCCGCCACCGAGTGAACCAAGGAACGCAGCAGCCAAAGCATTGGTAACTGAACCCTTGACCCCTTGTGAAGCTAATGCCGGTTTCAGGTAAACATTCCGCCCCGTATCTACATTGTAGCCAAAGTAGATGCCTTCTAATTCCCCTAGCTTTTGAGTAGCCCCAAAACCAAGTCCCGCTAAAAAGTCAGAAGTAACATATTGGATATAATCGTTCATATAGCGTTTGCTTGAGGGCAAGAATTCTTCATGTAGCCCCATCATATCGCCAAAGGGTCGGACTAGTTTTACATTAGTATCATCATAAAAATCGAACACTTCATCACAACGGCGTTTTAATTCATCCACGGATTCCGCACTCACTCGAACTACATAACTTAATTTGTACATCGACTCCTTGGATTGATCCAAGGTAGTTTCCAACTCATTTACTGAATCCAAAGCATCTAAGACATTGGAATTTGTCTCATTATCGGATTGGTAGGCATGGTTGTCTAAATCTTTCAGTTCTTTTTTCTTATTGCGAACAGTGGCAAGAGCTTTTTTATTGGTCACAATCTCCACATTCATTGAAGTATCAATGGGAAAAGTGAATTGTTGTTGCTGGTAATAAAAAAGTTCTGAAGAAGGAAACTCCATCTCCCCTACAATCGTATTGATTGTCAAATAGGCTACATACGATTCATGATTTTCATGTTCCATGCGTAAGTACCGAGGATTTTCTTCAATCAAGCAACGACTAGGATGTAATAAATCATAACGTTTCACCAGCGTTTCTGATTTTAGCTTTTTCTTTGGTAGCTGAAATTCATATTCTTCAAACGGTGTGCCTTTTTCGCCATAAATATGTTCAATTAAATACGTCAGATCACTCGGTGTGACCCGTCTGACTTTGAATCTTCTAGCCAATTTACTTTCCATTAGTTTTTCAAGCTTGGTATATCGGCGAATTTCTTCATTGGATAAGGAAACAAAATCACCCATCAAATGATGGTTCACCCCATAGACAAATTCTTGAAGCCCAGAAAGGAAAGATTTCTTGAGACTCTTTAAATTGACCTCTTCATCTGTTGCAATTAGTTTAAAGCCAATAAAAAAGCGATAATCAATCTGACTATCGCCAATCATAGATACTAATGCATCTGTTTGAAGGTCAATTCGTTGTTTCGCGACTTCTTTGAGTCTGCCTGTAATTTCCTTTTTTGATCGTTCTTGCGTGGCACGAATACTACTTTCTGTGGCAATTTGTAAGGCATGGATCTTGCCTTCACGATTCTGAGCAATCAATTGACGAAAGTTATCGTGCACTTGATACTTCTGTTCAGGCGATAAGAAGGAATAGTTATAAGGCACAAGTTCATAGTAGGCAAAACATTCTCCCTCTTGATTAAAGACAAGATTATTTTCAACATACTTAATCGGGTACATAGTTCACACTCCTTACTAGAGTGATGGGTTCATCCCATCGTTTCTTCTGTTCTTTGACCTTCTTTCCTGCAAAAGTGACCTTAAACCGTAAGTGATAACTGAGAAAGGATCGTAAAAATCCCAGTGGTTTCTTACCATCAAAGGTTTTTTGCGACATGAACCAAGTGACCACCACCGGTATGCCTAAGTATTTTAAAAAGGCCCCCTCTATCATAGATAGCGGAGGCACATGGGCAAAAACGATGACAAACAGCAAGGACAAAACAAACCAAGCCATCTGATTAAAGGTCACAGGAAAAGGTAGCTGAAAGTCATTGATTGCATAAATGACCTTTTCAACTGCCCAGATACTGGTGTAGCTTTTTATTTTTTTCATATTCAATCGGCTCACTTTCTAATATAATATAAACATCATGCTTAATTTTTTATGGAGGTATATATGCAAAACTTAATAACAATGGCAAGTGGAACACTTAACGAAGTTTACTCGGGAACTGAGATTGCAACTTTATTTGCTGAATATGGAGCAGAATTTAACTCTTCTGTTCCCTTTATTTCGACTCCCTTTCCGAACTTTACTTCTAAGGCTACCGCGATTCAAAATAATTTACAATCTTTCACAGAAGAACAGCAATTTAAAATTATAAAAGAGCTTTGTGAAAGTGTGCTTGCTCAAAATCCAGCAAATAAAGACGTTGCTAAGATTTTAAAACTGTTACTAAAAAATTATGGTTCAGTTTATTCTAATGATAAAATAGATAGAAATATCATCAATGAAACTAACACTTGGTTGACTGCTTCCTCAAGAGCAAAAGAAGAATTTGAAAAAGCCATACAGTCTTACGACAACAGCATCTATAACCGTTATACTTTAGACAGTATCAGGCTGGCCTTTGAGTTTTTTATGCAGGATATTTTAAAAAACTCAAAGTCTTTAGAAAACCAGCCTATCGAAGGAGAACTCCTGCCCTTATTGAGAAAAAAGGGCATTCCAAAAGAAATAATCAATTTGGTCCGTTTAATTATTAAAGGACTTATAAGCTATCAAAATGAAAATGTTAAACATAGTCAAACATTCACTGACCTAGAAGTAGAATTTGTTATAGAACAAACTAGTATTCTTATGAAGCTATTCGCAAAAATTGAAAAGATAGAAAATGAGAGCTGATAAAAATCAACTCTCTTTTGCATCACTGAACCTTTTTCTCTTTTCATACTTTCGAAATAGATACTCACATAAAATCATTGCTGAGTTCGCAGTAAGGATAGCTTCTTCTTCATTAATTACAATCCTCCTGGAGCCCTGAGCATGGGCATCACCTTGACTATTCCTCATCTCAAGAATTTTGTCTGACAAAGTGTTTAGAGCACCAACTAAAGCTTTTATTCTTTTATCCATATCTTTGTCAATTTTTATATTTAGTCTTTCAAAGGCTTGATTTCTTAAGTCTTTAGACCTTACAGTATTATTATCAATGCTTTTTCCTTTTGTGTTCTCAATGATATATTTCAAGACTTCATCAATCATAGTGTTTGATTTTGTTAAAACAGAATCGAAATCTTTATTTTGAATATCCTTACTTATACGAGTAGGAAGTTGTTGAATATACTCTAAATTCACTTCTTTCGAAAACTTAGTACCATTAAGCAATCTTGCACTATCTTTCTTATGATATGCCTCTTCAATCAATAGAGTCACAAGTGGATTCATTTTAGGTGACTTATATGAACTTGGATTTTCAAATTGGCGAATAGAAGCAATTTGCTTCATAGTTTCATTTAATGAGTATATTAATTTGAACTTTAGGTGATCACTAATATCCTCTGAGACAAGAAATTCTTTGAAGGAATTTCCTTTAGAGCCACCAAATCTTTCTTGAATTCCAAATCCAACTATTTTCTTAGTATATAGGTCCCATTCAAGATTATTGAATTCCAATATATATCCAGGAGATCCGTCTGAAAAATAATTTGCAAGCTGTTTTGCCTCATCAATATTCACCACTTCCACTCCTTTGAAATACTACTCGATATTTTCTATTGTAGTATCTTTAAGGGCAGTATTCAATATACTCTCACTCACATAGCTCAAAGACCCCACGACTCGTAACCAAATAATTCCCTTCAATTTCTAAATCTCGACCATAAGCCTCATAGTCAATATAATTTTGTAAATGAGTAGGAACTTCACCTAAAGCGCCTGCTTCCTCAATCAAGTAATACGCTAAATCACTCATGTCATTACAATCTGGATAATAAACAATATTATCCAGATGCTCCACCATTTCTTCAAATGAATTGAAGAAAGCGTGTTGAATCTCTGAAGCAACCTCACCAATCGGCGTTCCTTCAAGCTCTTCCGCTAAACCACACAACCGATTAATCTCTTCAATTGGTGTATACTCATCAATCTCAAAAGGAAGTTCATAATCATGAATCGCATATTCCTCATATTCATTATTTAATCCAATTCGTTCTTTTATCTCATCAAAATCAACAGGTGGTGTAAACCAAGCACCAACTAATTCGCCTTCGTTATATCGACCTAAGTTCGCAATATAAACACGCATCTGTTCCATCGTGACTCCTCCTTACGCACCGACGATTCGATTGAATAAATTGAGTAAGACATCTTTTACACCAGAAGCATTAAAGACCAGACCTACCGCAATCAAGGCAATCACCAGGAAGCCAATCAATTTAGAAAACTCCCGCTTAAATCCTAAAAACAAACCAATGACCACAATTGCCAGTAAGACTAAGGATTGGGCATTGGTTAGAAACCATTGATACAAATTTTGTCCGAAATTCATCTTGTCACTTTCCTCGTAATATATATTTTGAAGAAACTTTCATTCCTTCAATCGCCCTTAGGGGCTATTCCTAATATGTTTAAATAAAATAACGATTACTACTTGGATACTGTAGGATATTCCTGAATAATAAGTCTTGGAAAGGACTTACGGGAAGACGCTATCACCTTCTGCAGTTTTACTGCGACAGAAAGTCTGTGACCCGAACCGTTGGTATAACCTCCAACACACTAGCTGAGTCCATTGACCTCTACCAATCCTAGTAGAGATTGGGTGGCTTAGAGGTTTAATGAATGAAACTCTATTATGCGAGGCTGTCGTTAGACAACGTGATTCTGGGATATCCCACAGTACCCAAGCAATTTCCGAATAATCAATGAAAGGAGGTCCTTCCACATGAAACTATTTGTCGGTTTAGACGTTAGTTCTGAAAAATTAGATGCTTGCTTTATGACAGACGATTCAACTTGCTCTGTTTTAAAAGAAGCATCTTATGGAAATAGTCAACTTGGCGCAAGCCAGATCAAAGAATACATTATCGAATTTTCTCAAAAATTTGAGATAGAGAGCTTAGTGATTGGAATGGAGGCCACATCTTTATATAGCTTTCATCCAGCTATGTTTTTTAAAGAAGATCTTGAGTTAAATCAATTGAACCTTATGGTTTCAGTTGAACAACCAAATAAAATTAAAAAGTATCGTGATATTTTTGAAGAAAACAAAAACGATCAAATTGATGCTTTTTATATCGCTGACTATTTTCGCATCCAAAGGCAAGTCAACTCCATCATTAAAGAGGAAGAATACCTTGCCCTCCAACACTTAACTAGAACGCGTTATCAGCTAATTAAACAGCTGGTTCGTACAAAGCAACACTTTATCGAAAACATTTATTATAAATGCAACACGCTTTCTAAAGAACTAAAAGCAGAAGGTGGATCCGTTTTAAGTGCCACATTAGTAACTCTAATGACGGAAGATTACACAATGGACCAACTTGCCGAACTGTCATTAGAAGAGTTTGCGAACCTAATTCAAAAACTAGGGAAGTATCGTTTTAAAAATCCCGAAGGAATTGCAAAGGCAATTTCTAAAGCCATACGTAGTTCCTACCGGTTAGGAAAAGTCCATCAGGACTCTGTAGATATTGTTTTGGGTGTTCTAGCCAAAGAAATTCGTAGTCTTGAAAAGTTAATTAAAGACTTAGACAAAGCCATTGACGATTTAGTCGTTGTGCTACCTGAATATCAATGTTTAACCAGTATTCCAGGAATCGGTCCTGTTTATGCTGCGGGTATACTCGCTGAAATTGGCCCTATCAATCGCTTTTCAGATGAAAGCAAATTGGCTAAATATGCCGGTTTATATTGGCGACAGAACCAATCAGGTAACTCTGAGTATGAAAATACTCCTATGGCCAAACGAGGCAATCGTTATCTCCGTTATTATCTAGTTGAAGCCACCAACTCCGTAAGGAGATACGAGCCTGAGTACCATGCGTATTATAAGAAAAAATACGCTGAAACACCCAAGCATAAACACAAACGAGCCATCGTACTAACCGCAAGAAAATTTACGCGTCTGGTGGATACGCTACTACGTAACCATCAACTCTATATGCCACCAAGGAGCGTGATAGATAAATAACAGTATGTTATTGACGCTAATCCTTGGAAGTACCCGAAAAAATTTTTAATTTTGGTCGGGTTTAGTTCAGTGCGCTTCAAAAATTAACTACCTTTAAAAATCTTTTGAAAAATTATCTTGACTTATTACCACTAGACTTTCTTTTCCATTGCTTGGTTCGCCGCTACACTTGCATGCATCAAGCACATCACGGTAACACTAAGCATGCTGCCACCAAATGCCAATAACATATCTTTTACACTTCCTACCACAATTCCTCTTTTCATATAATCAAGTTTTCGATTGCCATACTTTGTTGTTCCAAAATCTTTTTATGCCGGTCTGATAAGCGCGCATTCTGTACCATATCCTGGATATAGGTTGTCTGATTCAACCGATCCAACTCCTTGGCCATCTTCCACGTAGGGGCGACTTGTCTACCTAGCCAATTTAAGGTTCGTTCAATGGTATACGGTTTCGGCTCAGAAGTCAGTTGTATCTCTTTCCGATTCCGTCCAATAAAACGCCCCCATTGTTCATTTAATGGCCAGTTAGTTCGCCTTTTGCCTTCTACTTTATCCGCAAATCGCAAGTAACGATTGATAATGGAAAACGTGGTACTTTCAATGCTACGACCCTTTAACAAATCTTGAATTGCATGATAGGCACGGTCATTTTTTAGTCGAATCTCAAAGCGATTTTTCGTTTCAGTTTTGTCTAATGGAATCCCTAGCTTGATATATTGTTCATAATCTTTTTCGTACAAACAAAAATAAACTTCACTTTTGAGACTGCCAATGTATAAGGTATTCCCCATACCATCCTTTTCATCAGCTTTCAACAGCTCCCCCGAACGGTAACTTTTAAAGGTACGAAACAAGGAAATACATTCTTCCTTCTGACATTTTTTCGTTAAATCAGGAATATCCAATAGCCCTACTAGATCATTGATTGCCAAATCTAAGCGTTTCATTACGCCACCGGCTTTTAGACAATCTTCGAAAAAGTCGTACCAGCTACGCTTTTGGGCGAGTAAAAAAGTTTCAAACTGCCGACAACCACGACCCTTTAATTCCAAAAGAACTCCTTTATCTTCTTCATGAGACAACATCACCACAATATCGCCCATGACATATTGTTCTTGATAGGAGTAAAAGGCGTAATCTTCGTGGAGCATATAATCAAATTTCAGGTGGAGAATCTCTTGAATGATTTTCCGTGCATCCGTTGTGGGGAAACGAATCCTTACATAGTCAAACAGTAACGATAAAGGTAAATCGGGATTAAAACTTTCCAGTTGGTTAAAAATTTTTCTCATGGTTTTTGTAGAGGCAGTTACGCCACCGTTTTCTATCTGATTTAAATAGGGTCGACTAAGCCCACAAGCGGTAGCTAATTTATTTTGCGAAATACCATATTCATTGCGACGATCTTTTAATAACCGATAATCTAAATTCCGTTGTACCAAGTTCTCACCTCCAAATTCAAGGTGTTAACTTTTTCAAATGAGTTAACACCTATGCAAATTACTTAATATCCTTGCTACACCAGCAATTCTTAATCGTTGCTTGCTTATTTCTTGTGTTTTTGTACCCCCCTGTTAGATGCGGGGGGTGAGACATCATGGCCGGCTAGCGCCGTCCATGAACAGGCACAGGACCACGGACGATTTCTGCTTCGCAAATCCTCCGCGGTCAGTGCCTATCAGTTGAGTTGCTGATTGTGATTTCCTTTCCTTCCATATCTACTTTCATTGCATAGAAAAAAACCAAGAACATTTTTGCTCTTGGCTTCTACAACTATTCTCATTTCATATTTATTTTTCTTTATCCAAACCAATCAATTCACGTTGTTTTCGGTTGGATTCATCTGCTACAAATTTAAAGACTGTCTTCAGCTCTTTCGCAGAAGCATTCTTTTGTAATGTGGAAAAGTTACGGTTATACTTTTCCATAATTTCCTCAACTTTTTCTTTCTCAGTCATGTAGCTCTTCCTCCAATATTTCTTTTGTATAACTGATTGGCAATGTCAACTCAACATTATCAATATCCATCAGAAAATCAGAAATCGTATTTTGAAAGTCCTTCACTAAGATATTGATTGTCACTTGATCTTGAAATTTGCTCTTTCACACGCATCAAATTTTTTCGTGATTGGAAAAAAGCATTGATAAAACGCTCTTTAGAAACAAAACGCCCTTCAACCACTTCTCATTTTTTGGTAAAATCCCAAGCAATAAATGGATCTTGATAAACATAATAGACAAGCACATTGTAATTCTTTTTCAGTGCCCGTTCAATATTTTGTTTTACCTTAGAGGTCGCAAAAGTAGCATCAAGAATAAAACTATAGCCTTTTTTAAGAACTAAATCGAGAGCTGCATCTACCAAGAGTGATGATCCTCGTTGAAATTCATCTGAATTATTCCCAACATAACCTGGAAATAATACACGAAACTTATCAGCATCAATCACACAAAGATTACTATTTAATACCGTTAAAGTTTGGGCAGCCTCAGTCTTGCCAGCCCCAGGACTTCCAGCCATAAAAATGGCAGTTTTTTCCTCTTCTTTTTCTTTTCCATCAATAACAGAAGAAATAATTTCCTTCTTGTTCTCCTTGGCATATTGTAAAGAATCATCCTCTGTCATTTTTATTGCACCTCCCTGACACCTTCAAAGCTAGTTTATCATACTTTTAACCCGATGAACTAGTAGATTAAATTTTTCTGTATCTGTCATTTTTCTTTTGATTGTGCTACTTGTTTGATGGATTCTAAGAAATCATACCCTTTTGGCACAAGTGGCGTATAAAACTCACTAATCACACTCCCTCCAGTATCCACATAGCCTCGACCTTTGATGCGTTTCATAAAGAAATTTTTATCAACTTCTCCAAACATCATGGAATACCCGAGTTCACTCATACGACCCAAAGCCACTCGGAAGTTAAATTGATCGCGAATCCCGTCTCCTAAATATTTTGCATCCGGTCTTTGACAAGCCAGAATTAGAAAGAAACCAGACTGACGACCCAACATCACGATTTGTTTGAGCTTATTTAAAATCACCGCACTTTCTTTCGTCGTTAACATTTATAACGATAGGTAAGAATTTGATATAATCTCCATCTTTTCCCCCGCTCCACACCGTACGTGAGCCTTTCACCTCATACGGCGTTCCATCTATTTATTTTCTATTGAATGTTTTGCAGATTACACATTTTTCGATAAAGGTTGATTTTTGCTATTTGCTCTGGCAGCAGTTTCAGTTCATTGACGTAGTGATCGATTATCATTTTATTTGTGGTATGGATCAAAAGATGGATATCCTTATGAATAATTCTCAAGTTATCAAATTTGTCGTCTCCACCAAGACTTTTTGGTAAATAGTGATGACAGTGAACGGCTTTTGCTGGCAAAAACTGTTTTGTAATCTCACACTTGCCTGATTTCATTGAGTAACGAGATATTCTATTATCTAAATACTCAACCATTCTATTCAGTATTTTCGATTCCATCAATTTTCTTAATTCTTGGTATACAAGAGACTGTAAGCTTTTGTGCTCCAACCTTTGACGACCAAACGGGGTAAACGGTGTATCTTCCGTATTAAATCCGTAAATTGTTTTTGTAGATACGTCGCAAAGAGGGTACAAATAGACTCCGGCTACTTTATACGTTTTCATCGTTGTCGAGTAAAACTTTTTGTAAGTAGGGGAAGCTTTGTTGGGATAACATCTTGTACTACAATTTGATAATCGGTTATACGTAGTGAATGAAAGAACGTAGTTCATCCTATTCAAATCTAAGTTAATATGAGTGGCATACCTGAAATAATTATGAACACCAAGCACTAGAGCATTAAATAGGAGAGCATTTTGTGCTGTAGGGCTCTTTTGAATATCTTTAATTCTTTGTTTAATCTCTTTTTTAATTTGATTTTTCTTTTTGTCAGAAATATGCGAATTACAAACCCATTTTTCCCCTTTTGTTTCACGCAAATGGTGAATCCTAAAAATTCCGATTTGCGTTTACGCAAGTTGACGATTTTAGACTTCTCATTGGAGATATCTAATTTAAGCCTGTCTTTTAGGTAGAGCTTGACAGCGTGGAACCATTTTAATGCGGACGGATAATCATTAGTCATGATTTTAAAATCATCTGCGTACCTGACAATATAGCCTTGCTTTAGATTTGTATCTCTTAAAGCACGAAATTTATTGTAACCTTTCGTATAGGGATACTTTGTTTCAAAGGTATGCCACTGCTTTGAGACCCAATGGTCTAAGTCGTTTAGAACAACATTAGATAATAGTGGAGAAATGATACCTCCTTGGATCGTTCCTTTGCTCGAAATACCTTCTCCCTGAATGGGTGATTTCAGAGATTTTGAAAGAATAGCTAAGACTCGTTTGTCACAAATTCCTATATTCCATAATTGTTTTATCAGTAAACGGTGATTTACATTATCAAAGAAACCCTTGATATCAATGTCTACTGCATAGTGCATCTTACTGATGTTTATGAGATACATAATGCGACCTAGAGCATGTTTTGCACTTCTCAATGGTCTGAACCCGTAACTATGTTCATAAAACTTTGCTTCACATATTGGCTCCAGTACCTGCTTGAACATCTGTTGGATAATTCGATCAATCATGCATGGAATTCCTAATGGGCGTTTCTCGCCGTTGGGTTTAGGTATCATTACTCGCTTTATGGATTTTGGTTTGTAATTTTCTAACTGACTGAGAATAAGATGTATAAACTCTGCTTGGTTCATTTCCTTATAGTTATCAATTGTGAAGGAGTCCGTTCCTGGTGTCGAAGACCCCTTGTTTGCCTTGATAGTGCGGTATGCTAAAAGAATATTATTTTCAGAAATGATTAACTCGTATAATTGATAAAACTTTTTCCCGTTTTTACTTTGAGTAAATAGCTGATCGAATGTTTCTTGTAGATCGTAATATTCCCAGTAACGTATTTTTGTGTTCAAGCGTGGCACCTCCATAACGGATTTCCCCACGTTCTTACCAGATCCTTGAACTTCATCTGTTTCAACATTCATTGTTATTAAATAGACTTAGGGCTATCCCTCCACGTTTGTTAGACGCTTCATCGGTACTGTGCCCTTACTTTCACAGAAACAAAGCAATTTCGTTATTACTTATATGCACCTATCTAGAAGTAGTCATTTATTTGATAGTTTTCTGCTTACATCGTTCCAATGTTTTTAGCTATCATGTATAACCTTAGGTATCTACTATGAGCCTGTGAAATTATAGCTTCTTCGTTAGCTATCCCGATTTTCATATCATGGAACCTTACTCGTCGGTATTTCACCATACGTCCGTATGTTCCTATCTTTCGACAAGATCAGCCTTTTAGACCCGTACATTCGCAGATTCGTCAGTCATTTTCAGACATTCTTACCATAGTTATCTTTTTCAGCCGCCCGCCCTATAGTCAGCCTTATGCTCAAACACTTAGGCAGATTTCAGACGACTTCACCTAGCTTCATACCAAAACCAATCTACTTCATTGATTAGAGCATGTAGGAGTATTAGCGGAGATGTTTCAGCTCAACTTGAAGGCTTTCATTCCATCTCTCAAAACATTAGTTGTCACTATTGATAATCTCAATAGGCTTCCATTTCACATCTATTCGATGCTTGTAGGAAAACGATTCGCACCCATATAAGCCACGTATTCATCAAAGATTAAAAAGTTTGGTGGAAGTCCAAGATAGGCATAATTTTCTCCTGGTTTGTAGTTGGGCATTTCTTTCATTGCCTTACTACGAGCTATCATGCGTTCATAAAAATCTTCCACACAAGCAGAAATTTCTTCCTTTTGAGAATATACGTGAGGCATCACCGTACCTAAATCAGCTAAATCTGCATTTTTGGGATCGAGGATAAACAATTCTGCATCTGACTTCAATAGTGCTTCGATAATGGTGAGGAGGAAATAGGTCTTCCCCCCACCTGTGCCACCAGCGATTAACATATGGGGTAAAGAATCATAAGCCCATACTTGATTTTTCATCAATCGCAGAGTCCCATTTTCTGCCACTACTTCGTCTATCCCAATTCGATTGGCGATCATATCATACAGTAAAGTATACTCCACATAGGAGTCTTTGAGTTCCTTTTCTACTAACTCACAATACAATCCACTTTCTAGCTTCTTTTCCAACTTCAATAGCTGCTCCTGATATTTCCCTAGTGAAATTTGAACGCGAATAGAAAGTAAACCCTCCTTCATTCGATAATAGATTTTGGGGAAGTAACTGATAGTCTCTCTGGTTCGACTACTATTTAAATCTTTGAAAAAGCCCTCACTTTGAGTTTGTTTCACTTCATACCAATGGTTTTCTAGAATCATCCGAGCTAGTTTTTGCCGATGCCACAAGCTTCGCCAATGATCAGGAAAAAAGTGAATATAAAGCAACAGCATAGCTCCTGAAAAACCGAGACTTCCAAGTAAGCAGATTAACTCCTTCATGGACCAAACAGTTTCAATAGTAGAAAGTGATACCCTAGAAATATCAAATTGTCTAAACTCTTGAAAATAAAAGACACCCATCCAACTGATTAACAAAGCAATTAGCCAGCCAAGAATAAAGTGATAAACCAAATGCTGATCTCTTGCACGTATGCGATGTTCTTTGTACATTTTGATGGTTTCCACCTCCGATCAAAAAACGCCCGATAGGATTTCATTGGGCATTTTCATATAGTTATGCTAGCTATTTATTACTACGGGGAATTGTTTCTTTTCAACCAATTGATTTAAAAAGCCTTCAATGGCATCTGGCATCTCCACACCGATTTCTTCCAAGACGGATTCTGCCTGCCGACATAAGTTTTCATTTACTTCGACAACCATAAAGAAGGACTCTTCTTCTTCTAACCAGTCTTGTACATCAAAGTCGTCTTCACTGTCGCTATTTTCTCCAAGTAAACCTTGATGCATAATCAGAAACATTTTTTCATCATAGGTTAATGCTTTAACGAGTTGTTCCTCAGTTAACTCACCTTTTCCATATTGATCGAGACAATCTAAAATATGTTCAACATTAATTTCCATAATCTTCACCTATTTCTTTCCTTCAATTTGGTTCGTAGAATTTCCTTGATTTGGTTGTCGTTTCAAGACTAAATCGTCTGCCTTAATAAACCAATTGACAGTAGTTCCTTCTCGAAAAACATAATTGGCGACTGTATCCACGATTGGATTGACCAACTCTACCTCTGCATCATAAGCAAACTCGCGTAAGGGCACATTAGCCGGGATACTAACTTGAATCATTCGCCCTTGTGCAGAGGATTTCAAATTATATGTTCGTTCTTTTACCTCATTACTAACCGTTCCATCCTCATTTTGCTTCCGTACTTCTCGGCGTAATGCGGAAAAACGCAACTTTCCAAATGTTAATACTGAATCTACGACAATACCTTCTGTTAATCTCATCTTCTTTTCCTCCTATTCTTTCACTAAATCATCAACATACAACACGTAATCAGTAAACCCACGATTTTCAATCTCATAGCCTTTGGCAACCAAATGGGGATTCACGGCTTTTAGCGGTTGGTCTTGATCAAAATCCTTTTCACCGGCTTCCGCAGCTACTACCACCTCAATATCATCGGCCCGTTGTTTGCTGGAGTATAGATGGTAACTGCGACCAATCACCGTAGTATTCCGTCCATATCCTTCTGTTAAAATTTCTCCTTCACCGGCATAACTTAACTTTCCAAACGTTTCGGCCATATCTGGCACAACAAATTTCAATTCCATCTTCTTTTCCTCTTTTCATTGTTAGTTTTGGATACAAAAATAGCGCGACCACTTTGTTAGGAGGCGGTCGCGCACGTTGGTTCTTAGGATTTACTTGTATCATCTCATCACCTTAGTTACGGCGATTCCAGAAATAATAGCCCGCCGTCGCAAAAATCAAAGTAAAACCAATGAACAGTAAAACATTGGAATTTTTCTCCCCAGTTTGAGGGAATGTCTTCACTGTGGGACTAGATTCTTGATAGCCACTTGGAACAGTTGGTGTTTCCGGTTGTTTCGGCGTACGTGGTGTGGTTGGAACTTTTTTGGGCGTTAAGGTTTGATTTTTTTCTTTTAGATCCTCATTGTGTTTCCCATTGATATTCTCATCTTTATCATAATTGATTTCTGCAAAAGTAAACTTAGTACTTTCTGGAAACTTTCCGGTATCTACTTTTTCCGCAAGCATAGTTTTGGTAAATTCTTTATCATTTACTTCATAATCAATCTTGCCTGATTTCCAAATTTCTTTGTTTGTACCATCCGGTAGTAGTGCATACAGAATTGTTTCGAAAGCCTCTTTTGATCCATCCAGCACATCATGGGTAATCGATACATCATCAAACATATCCACCACATCACCATGAGTAAAGGTCTGAGAACCATCTTCTAGGTGGGCTTTTGTTTGGATGGAAACATGACGTTCCACCGTACAATTAACAGTTTGGGCTTGATTATTCAAGCTAGCATCCTTCGCTACTGGCTCATCGCCTGCTTCAAAAGCTTCCTTGTTTTCATACACATAGTTAAACAAGACGATAGTTTTATCCAAAACTTGTTCGGTCGTTAATTTATGCCGAATTTTCCAAGTACCTGTTTTCTCTTTGTTCGCCAAAGTGGTCGTTGTTTCGGCAATTACCACTGGTTTGGCTTTTTCGTCTTTTTCTTGGGCAGCTTTTGTGGCTTCCACATCAATGGCTTGAGCTACGACATACCAGTCTTCTTTGATTTCATGCAAGTTATATCTCAATTTATCAACTAGCTCGGTAAAATCAAGGGTATTCAATTTTTTATTTCCGTCCTTCCAAGTTGCAAGAGAAGTCAAACTATCTTCTTCCTCAGGCAAATCATAGAGCATCAAACGGTTCAAACTAACAGAAAATGCTTTGTTCGTCAGCTTTTCGTAAGGAACGGTCACCGTTTTAATTGGTTGCTTTTGGCCTTGTTCGGTAATGGTAAAGACATACTCACTCTTCACAAAGTCTTCTTTGTTTTCCTTAAAAGTAGAACGGATTTCTAATGGCGTAATTTTTTGAAATCCTTCTGGCGCTTCTACTTCTTCAAGTAAATAATCCCCATAAGGAAGATTTTCAAACTTTCCGTAGCCATCAAAGCCTAATTGCTCATTATAAGCTGTGATTGCTTCATCTTCAGCACCTGTGATCTCATTGGTCCCTTCTAATGGCGACACTTTAAAGGTTAAGTCATTAAACCCAGTTTCGGCAGTGCCAGCGGCTGATCCGGCAAATTTGAAGAAATCAAACCCAAAACGAATAATCTGTTCTTTTGCCGTAACATCTCGGGTAATCACGGCATTTTTTTCGTTATCATCTACCTTTTTGATAGAAACAGGATACTTCGTTTCATCCAAGGTATATCCTTCAGGTGCTTTGGTTTCTTGCCAGTAGTACTCGTTGATGGCTAAGTGTTTAACGGCAGCTTGATTCTTTTCATCTAAAGCCAGAGTCACTGTTTCATCAGAAGCTTTCGTTCCCTTTACCAATTCTGGTTTAAAAGCTTCACTCCATTTAACCGCTTTTCCATCCTTAGCAGTAAACAAGGTATATTCAGTCCCCTCAAAGACTGCCCTGCCTTGTGTTTTATCTCCAGTATCCTTGTCTTCTTTTATCAGAGTTGTTTCCCCAGTAATTTCTTGGTTTTGCCCTTTGATATTGCTGGTCACAAGGGCCACGGTTTGATTGGCATACTTCAATTCGACTTTTACTGCTTTAAAGGTATTCACGAAGCCATTAGATGCTTTGGTTTCGGTCACGTAGTAAGTTCCCAATTCCAATGCATTAGCAATCTCTTTTGGTGTTTCTGCATGACCTTTTTCATCCGTGGTCATTTCTTGAACAATTTCACCAGTAGGACTGTCCTTGCGAATAGCAAACGTGTTTCCAGCTAAAGAGTAATTGTCGTTCCAAAGATCACTTCCTGTTTCAATCCCGGTTTTATCCAGAATGATTTGACCTTTTTCCCGCGTATTTTTTGAAGTCATAAAAATGGTTTCGCCTGCTTTAATCGTAGCAGTCATGGGTATGGTATCAATCGTATAAGGCGCCGGCACCGATTTTTCGGTAATGGTTACCTTTGTACCATGAGGAATCCCATCCAATGTAGCAATGCCTTCTTTGTCAGTAGTCACGTCTTTTGCAGGTAAAGTTTTTCCAAAGTCTAAATGGAAAACCGTTCCTGGTACAATAGCACCTGATTCTTTATCAACTTTTTTGATTTTTAAAGAACCCTCGGTTTCTACATCAATTTTGACCGTGTAAGTGTTCGGTTTATCAATCGCCCCAGCCATCAGGGTTTGTTGGCCAACCTTTTTATAGGCGACAGGTGTTCCGGTGCCAGCAGATTTCTTAAGCGTCAGCACACCACTTTCTTTTGAACTGGCATTTGGGGTGATTATCAACTGATTGCCATTCACACGATAATCAATGTTTGCGGTATTTTCCACCACTTCATCAAACTCTGACAAATTCAGATTATTCGTATCCGTCATAGTAGTCGATTGCCCTAATACTATTTTAGCCGTACTATTATGGAAGCTTGGTTTCTTCTGATAATCGGCAATGGCTTGATTGATTTTTGCCTCAATGGCTGCGATATTTACGGCACTACCATTCAATCGTTTGATTGAGTGAAGGGTATACCCATTAACTTCTTGCCAGATCATCTTCTGTGCCACAATATGAGTATCTACATCTGTACCGGCTTTTTTCCATAGAACGGAAACTAGTTTCGCTTTCTCTGGCATATCAGGCAATGGATTTTTCTCATAACCCGGCGTGAACTCATTGTCAATTGGGACTCCTGGCTCAATACAGAAAACATCTTGTTTCACGCCGTTGTACACAGCATAATGTGGAACAGTGACTTCTGACATTGGACGACCGTCACTGAAAGTTCCTTCAACAACATATTGATGCGCTAAATCTAATTCAACCGTCACTGTTTGTGGATGAGCAATTTCATCAGCAAAGACAATCATAGGATCAATCGCCCCTACAATTGTTTGACCTAATAAAGCTAAAGCCGCAAACAATCGCCATTTTTTAAATATCGGCTTTATCATAAAATAAAATCCCCTTTCGTTTTTAGGTAATAAAAAAGACGTTCAACTTTTTAGTTTGAACGTCTAGTCTAGAGTTTTACTATTTAGTTTTCTTCTTTTTAGATAAGTTATTTCTCTGCTTATTGATTTTGATTTTTCGATAGTCAAACCCTATTTCTGTCATCAACTCTTCCCAATTTTTATTTGTTCTTTTCATTATTGTATCAACTGATGGTAACTTTGGTGATTGAACTAGTTTTCGAAATTTCGTCATTGATAAATCATCCTGTAATTTTAATCGGACTATTTCATTTCTTAGTTCAATCATTAGTTCAAAATCAGTAAAAGAAGACTTCTCTGTATTCTTTCTAAATAGATACCTTATATCTCCAAATCTCTTTTTTAATGTACTCAATGAAGGAACGTCTTTTCCTACTGATCTTTTTTCATACATACGCTGAGAAGTTATTTTCTCAACCGTGATAAAAGACTCTACTATTTTCAATAAATCTTTTTCTGATATTTTTGCCCATTTCCCATATTCTCCATTATCACACCCAAGACTAACTAATAAGTTTTTCCATGAACCATATTTTTGATTGATAAACCACATACTTGGTGCAGAATTGGGATTTTCTAATAATTTCCTATGATATTGACGGCTAGATTTTATTTCGTGTTTTTCGATAAATTGATTGATTAACAAAATCAGTTTTAGATCACTTAGATTCTTCCATACGATTCGTCCATCATCTTGTTTCACGATAAAAACTCCTAAAAATTATTTAGATAGAATCCTATCACATCAACTTTTTAGTAGAAAAGTACATGTTTTGGCTTTTTCGAAAAAAGTCGACCCTTTTAGTAACTCGGGTTCAGAAGTTGCTAAATTCGGTAAATGTTTTGGTATTTTTCGTATTAAATTTGTCGTCAAATTGACTACGAAATTTTGCCCTATTTTGACGACACTGATAGTCAAAATCGGACAATCTAGGGCAATTTAATGGAATATGAATGAAAAATGATCCAAAATAGCCAATTGAGGCTTAAAACTGTGATAGTGAAAAAAGAAAAAGCCCTTGATATACAAGGACTTTTCACAGATTTCAGATTTCCAAGGAAGTTTTCCGTGTTTATCTTCTGATTTCTTTGATACGAGCTGCTTTTCCGTGTAATGCGCGTAAGTAGTAAAGTTTTGCACGACGTACTTTACCGTAGCGAACCACTTCAATTTGAGCAACACGTGGTGTGTGTAATGGGAATGTACGTTCCACACCAACACCATTTGAAACTTTACGTACTGTGTAAGTTTCGCTGATTCCAGCACCACGGCGTTTAATTACAACACCTTCGAATAACTGGATACGTTCACGAGTACCTTCGACTACTTTCGCATGAACGCGAACAGTGTCACCAGGGCGGAACGCAGGAATATCCGTACGTAATTGTTCTTGTGTTAATTCTTGAATTAATGGATTCATTTTATCCTTCTCCTTATTCCCAAATATTCTTATGGTCACTTCTGCCACAGCGGAATATTGTAATAGTTAGAGCGCATTGCACTCACCAAATTAGTTTACCACAGACAAAATAAGCTGTAAAGAGAATTTTCTTGAAAGTTCCCTTATTTTTGCTCTTCTTGTTTAATTTCCTCTAATAACTTCAACATTTCAGGCGTCATTTCTACTGATTCCAACATGTCAGGTCGACGTAAAAAGGTCCGTCGTAATGATTCTTTTAGTTGCCATTCTGCAATTAATTTATGGTTACCATTCGTTAGCACGGCAGGGACTTCCATATCGTTGAAAATAGCAGGTCTGGTATATTGTGGATGCTCTAATAGGCCAGTGGAATGTGAATCCGTTTGTGCAGAAAGATTGTTACCTAAGACATCAGGTAATAAACGGACTGTCGCATCAATCATGACCATTGCGCCTAATTCGCCCCCTGTTAAAACGTAATCCCCCAATGAAACTTCATCTGTGACCATCGTGCGAATTCGCTCATCATAGCCTTCATAATGTCCACAAATAAAAACTAAATGTTCTTCTTGTGAAAATTCCTCGGCCATTTTCTGATTAAACGGTTTTCCTGCTGGATCTAATAAGATGACCCGTTTTGGTTGCTGGTTTGTCTCTTCTTCAATTGCCTTTAGGTTATCATAGATCGGTTGTACTTTTAAAAGCATCCCCGCGCCACCGCCATACGGATAATCATCGACCGTTTGGTGTTTGTTATCTGAAAAATCGCGAAAATTAGAGACATTCAATTCTAATAACTGCTTTTCCCGAGCTTTCCCAATAATTGATTCCCCCATTGGTCCTTCAAACATTCTAGGAAAAAGAGTTAATACATCAATTCTCATCGTCAATCAATCCTTCTGGAATGTCCACATCAATCCGTTGATTTTCGACGTCGACTTTTGTAACAACGCCTTCAATATACGGTAAAAGTAAATCTTTTTTCTTTGGTCGTTGGACGACCCACACATCATTCGCACCAGGAGATAAAATTTCTTTAATTTTTCCCAGTTCACTGCCGGTTTCATCGTAAACAGTAGCACCAATGATTTGGTGATAATAAAATTCGTCCTCTGCCAATTCAGCGAGATTGTCTTTTGCAACTTTTAAAATACCGTCACGATATTTTTCAACATCATTGATATTTGGATGTCCTTCAAAGCTTAAAATGTCAAAATTCTTATGCTTGCGGTGGGACTTCACGACCAATTCAATTGGTGCTTTTTTCTCTTGAAATAGTAGTAACATAGCCCCTTTTTGATAACGTTCTTCTGGAAAATCCGTTTTCGAAATGACTCGAACTTCTCCTTTGATTCCTTGTGTGTTCACAATTTTTCCTACATTTAAATAATCTGTCACGTGAAAGCCTCTCTTCCTTGTATTTCATCTTTCCTATTCTACCATTTCTTACGCGCAAATTCTATGAAAAAACAAAGGCTAACTTTTCTAGTCAGCCTTTGTTTTTATTAATTCGTTAAACCAGTTAATGTGCCATAAATTAAAAATAAATTCAATAACGTCAAGGCAATAGCAATAATCCAAGCTAAAAATTTCACCCACGCTGGATTCGCAAATTGGCCCATTAATTTTTTATCACTTGTATACATCGTTAAAGGAATAATCGACACTGGCAAAGCAATACTTAGGAAAACTTGCGTATAAAGTAACAAGTCTTCAACAGCCGTTTCGCTACCGCCATAAATAATGACACAGATAATGACTGGCACAATTGCTAACAAACGAGTTAACACTCGTCGTGCCCACAACGGCATTTTTAAATGGATAAAGCCTTCCATTACAATTTGTCCTGACAGCGTACCTGTAATCGTTGAATTTTGACCCGAAGCCAGTAAAGCAATTGCAAAAAGAATACTTAACACTGGGCTAGCAATATTACCAACAATATCTGGATTTTTCAGAGCATCAAATAAATCAACAAATTTACCTAATTCACTGTTGGTTCCATAAAATAATGCTCCTCCTAAAATTAACAACAAACAATTTACGACGAAAGCAACAGTTAATTGAATATTTGAATCCCAAGTAGTGAAACGAATTGCTTTGGCTTTCTCAACATCATCGTTACGATCAAATTTCCGTGCTTGCGCAATGGAAGAATGCAAATATAAGTTATGGGGCATGACTGTCGCTCCAACGATCCCCAAGGCTAAAAATAACATGGATTTATCTGTCGCTATTTTTGTGTCTGGAATAAAACCTCGTAATACTTCACCAACATTTGGATCTGCTAATGCCACTTCATAAGCAAAAACAAAAAAGATGACTGCAATTAAACAAGAAACAATTGCTTCGATTTTGCGAAAGCCTAACTTTGTCAGTAGCAACAGTAATAAAACATCAAACGTTGTTATCAACACACCAATTAATAATGGAAAACCAAATAATAATTGCAAAGCAACGGCACCACCAATTACCTCAGCGATATCTGTAGCCATTATGGCTAACTCCGTCACCACCCACAAGGCAACGCCCGTTCGTTTACTTGTATGCTCTCTAGTCGCTTGAGCTAAATCCATTCCTGTCACGATTCCTAAGCGCGCAGCCATACTTTGTAGTAACATGGCAACTAAACTAGAAAGCAAAATCACACTAAGTAACGTGTACTTATATTCCGCTCCGCCAGCAATTGACGTAATCCAATTTCCTGGATCCATATAACCAACAGCCACTAAAGCGCCAGGTCCGCTATAGGCTAACAAAGTTCGCCAAAAGCTTGCGTTTTTAGGTACCTCGACGGTATTATTTATCTCTTCTAAACTAGGTCCATTTGCATAATTAAGCATTTTTTCCGTTTTCTTTTCTTTCATCCAACATCCCTCAATCTATCTTGTTCACACATTTCACTTTTAGGCACACCTAAAAATAGTTAACATAATTATAGTCTTCTTATTCTTCGTTGTAAACTGTTACATTCTAATTTTTTAAGCACTTTCGCTATAAATCGTTTGGTTTTTACCAAAAAATCCCTTACACTTATTTTATCATAGATCGGAGGTTATGAGGATGAAGTTAGATATGGTCGGTATTATCGTCAACGATATGACACAAGCACTCTCTTTTTACCAAACGCTAGGTTTTAACGTGCTGGAAGAAGCTTCGCCTGATTACACAGAATTACAAAACAATGGCGTCAGGATTTCTTTAAATTCACTACAAATGATTACTGGTGTCTATGGGTTTGCGCCTAGCCAGCAAGGCGATAAAATCGAACTTGCTTTTCTTTGTGAAACGGCCGCAGAAGTTGATAACACCGTGAAAAAAATGAGCCAAGCTGGTTACATTGTTTTTAAAGAACCTTGGAATGCACCTTGGGGCCAACGATACGCAATCATTAAAGACGTGGATGCAAATTTAATTTCACTCTTTGCCCCTCTATAATATTACTAAAAAATGCGCCACTTTCGTTTCTTTTACTCTCTTTCGAAAGATTAGTGCAGAATGGGTCTTAAGTAGGATGTCTTTTCTGTCTCTTTTTTTGTATAATAAACTTATCAAATGATGTGTATCTTACAACTTTGTTCGTTTGCAGAAAGAACAAACGATGTTTTTTATTGATAAAAAGTTATATACTAAAAGTACGATGAGTATAACTAAAGGAGATGAGAAATGTGAGTGTTACCCTATCTAGAAAAATTGTTAATATTATTTCCATTTTGGGCATTGTTGCAACCATAATTGCAACCATCTATTTTATCCGATTAGGTGTCTTCAAGGACATCAATGCACTAAGAGGACTAGTAGGGCAATCTGTCATTCTCGGTCCGATTATTTTCATGTTAATTCAGATTATTCAAGTGGTTATTCCGATTATTCCTGGTGGTGTTAGCTGTGCTGCAGGGGTCTTGATTTTCGGGCCAACAATGGGCTTCGTCTATAATTACGTTGGTATTGCACTTGGCTCTATTATCATTTTCTTATTAGGTCGTAATTATGGGAAACCATTCATTATGAGCCTTGTCAGTGATAAAACATATAACAAGTATATCGGTTGGTTAGACAATGAAAAACGTTTTGAACGATTGTTTGCTTTAGCAATTTTCTTCCCGATTGCACCGGATGATGCGCTTTGTTTAATGGCCGGTTTAACAAAAATGTCTGTGAAAAAATTTACTCTGATTATTTTATTAGCAAAACCTGCTTCTATCTATTTATATAGTCTTGCGTTAATTTATGGCGGTACATTTTTAACTAGCTTACTGGGAATGTAAAATAAATAAAAAAGCGAACGGACTAAATCAAAACTCTGCCTGTGTCAGTTTGATTTAGTCCTTTTATTATGGAATTTTGGTAGAAACTGGGGGACTTTTGATGTTTAGTTATTTTAAAAAT
The DNA here is from genome assembly GCF_018919685.1 of Enterococcus sp. S183_ASV_20. Classification (NCBI taxonomy): domain Bacteria; kingdom Bacillati; phylum Bacillota; class Bacilli; order Lactobacillales; family Enterococcaceae; genus Enterococcus; species Enterococcus sp. S183_ASV_20. Next base: position 87,827 of record NZ_JAHLRI010000004.1, on the reverse strand, counting down.
AGTATTGTGAATACGCTAGATTTTCTTAAAGGGACAACGGCGTATTTTCGCGATGTGCTCTTGATGCACGGATTTATGTTATTCGTTCTATTGCCTTTATTGACAAGTTTGTCCAAATTGGTACTCAAAGAAGGTGGGATTGATTATATTTCCTACGATAACTTAGGGGCAATTGCTACGCAACATCCCTATGTCCTTTTGACTTTTCTACTAATTGGGCTGTTAATTTTACTGGCGCTCTTTTTTGAATTTACCTTTTTATTGCTTAGTGTCTATTTTATTAAGAAAAAGCAACCAATTACTCTAACGCAATTATTGCACGGCACCTTGCTTCAGATCAAAAAAGTTCGAGGAATTACCTTTCTGTTTTTCCTGGCATATTTCTTTTTGATTTTACCATTAAGTGGGTTAACCTTCCGCTCTTATTTATTAACAAGAGTTAAGATTCCAGCCTTTATCTTAGATTTTATTTTTGCAAATCGCGTCATTATTATTATTGGTTTCGTATTGTTAGAACTGATTATCTTATATTTAGCGATTCGACTTGCTTTTGCCCTTCCAGAGTTGATTTTACGTGATGTTGGTTTTCGTGAGTCTTTAAAACGTAGTTGGCAAATTACAAAGCGGCGCTTTTTCCAGATTTTAGGGCAATTTATTATCATTGGAGGAACTGTTTTAGGGATTTTTACGGCTGGCTATTTCTTGATATTTTTAGGTCAAACCGCAGTCGAAACGTTTAAACCTGAGTGGTCTTTACCTAGCGCTGTCATCGCTATGACACTCCTTCAGGTTATGATGCTCTTAAACTTGGTGTTGTCTAGTGTTGCTATTTTTTACATTATTGTTGATGATATGGAAGATGAAGGGATTTTGCCTGACACGCCAGAATGGTTCACCCCGAAATCAGAGGTTCGGGTAGAATGGACCACCTTCAGAGTCGTTCTTTTTTGTTTGATTGCAATCATCTTCGGAATTGGTGTAGGCACCTATAATACGAATTACCTAAGTCATACACCTGACCGAAAACCGGTTACCATCTCCCATCGTGGTGTTAATGGTAACAATGGCGTTCAAAACACCTTGGACTCTTTAATCGAGACCAATAAGGCAAAACCTGATTATGTTGAAATGGATATTCAAGAAACCAAAGACCATCAATTTATTGTCATGCACGATTTTAATTTACGGGCGTTAACGGGCGTTAATAAACGACCGAATCAATTAACACTTAAAGAATTAACGAATATGAATGTCACAGAAAATGGTCAAACTGCTAAAATGGTTTCTTTCGATGATTATTTAGCCAAAGCCAATCAATTAAAACAACGTTTATTAATTGAAATCAAAACCACGCCTCAAGATAGCCCTGATTTAGTACAGCGCTTTGTCAAACAATACCGTGAAAATATTTTTGAAAACGGCCATATCCTTCATACCTTAACCTATGATACGGCGATGGCCTTAAAGAAAGAAGAACCACGCTTTTATGTAGGCTACGTTATTCCTTTCAACATTGTGGGACCGCCTAAAATGCCAGTTGACTTTTTTACTATGGAATACAGTACAATGAATCGTAACTTTGTAAATGCCGCTCATCATGATGGGAAAAAGGTTTATGCTTGGACAGCAAATGATGAAGATGTTATGACACGAATGATTTTTTATGGCGTCGATGGCATCATTACCGATCAGCTCAGTCTACTGAACGAAACAATGAAAACCGATTTAGAAAACCCAACATACTCCGATAAACTGTTGAATTTCGCTATTGGAATGGGTTAAAAAAAGAGCGTGGGACAAAAATCACTTTGGATTTTTGCTCCACGCTCAAAAACTGATAAACGGCGGGAACAGAAGCAACTCCTTCGGAAATAAGCCGGAATTATCCAAAAATTAAAGAACAATTTTCGGAAATTCCTTCTTATTTCTCGGAGTTAAACGCTTCTGTCCCGACCTCTTTTACGTTCATGTTAGTTGTTTTTACCAAAAATTCTTAAGAAAGCTAAGAATAAGTTGATGAAGTCAAGGTATAATTGTAATGCGAAGAAAACGGCCATCCCAGTACCTGCTTGATCACCTGTTTGCGCATAGACTTGGCGTATACGTTGGTTATCATAAGCAGTAATCCCTGAGAAAATTAGGACCATTAAAATGGAAATAAAGAATTCTACAGCATTACTGTGTAAAAGGAACATATTTAGCAACATCGCAATGATGATTCCGATTAAGGCACTATAAGCGGCATGACCAACTGCTGATAGGTCTTTCTTCGTAAAGACACCTACTAATGACATCGCGCCAAAGGTAGCTGCTGCACTTAAAAATGCGCCGGCCACTGTTCCACCAGTATACATTAATAACGTCACGGATAAAGTGACACCATTTAATAATGCATACGCAACAAATCCTGCAATCGCAATGGTTGGATTTTTCTGTGCTTTTGCGCCTAGATATAAAACTAAGCCAATTTCAACAAGCCAAATCATCCAAAAAGCTAAGCTTGATTGGAATAAAGTAGCTAGAACAGGTAAAAAGACAGTTGTCATTGCATAAGCCATGATTGCGCTAATACCAATTCCTAACGCTAAAAATCCGTAAATTTTGGCATAAAATTTATTCAAACCTGTGCCAGTTTGGATATACTCTTGATTATTCATAAGTTAAAGTCCCTTCTTTCTCTGTTAGTTCATCAATCGTCACTTGGGGTGGTTGAACCATCACCACTGCATCTAACACGCGATTTTCTTGCTCATTAACAGCCTCAACTGAAATGGTAATCACATCTTTCATTTTGTCGACTTTGATTACTTCTAATTGGAAAGTCAATGTTTCGTAATGAAAAACGGGTTCCACAAAGTTCACAGAGAAATTCACAACATGTGAACCTGGTCCTGGTAAATGTTTAGAAATCGCACTAGTGATAATTCCCATCAGCATAATTGATGGTACGATTGGTTTTTCATATTCTGTTTTTTGGGCATAATCATGTTGGATATATAAAGGATTCGCATCATTGGTCAAGCCCAAATAAAGTAATAAGTCCTTGTCTTCAATTGACTCTGTCAAGGACAACGAATCTCCCTCTTCGATATCTTCGATGGTTTTGCCTAATTTTCTCGGTTTTCCGATATTCAAATTAGTACACCTCCGTTATTGATAAGATAATTGTACCAAAATGTACTTAAAAGGCAAGCTAAAAAGTAGTCTTTAAAGGATGTTTAAACAAAACCAACTTATCTACCATGCTAGCATTCTAAAAAAAACAACGGAACAGGAGCAGCTTCTTATTTTTTGAAGCCAGATACCCCTGTCCCGATTTTGTTTATGTTCTCTTATAAAACGTTTCTAGTTGTGTTACTTAGTAATGTTTCGTAAGCTTGTTCAAATTTCTGAACGTCGCCAGCACCCATAAAGACCACCACTGCATTTTCAAAATCTAGTAAAGGTGACACATTATCTTCGGTAATTACTTGTCCACCTTTTTGAATTTTTTCACCTAAATCTTCAATGCGTACCTCGCCTTGTGTTTCACGCGCAGAGCCAAAAATATTACATAAGAATACTTCATCTGCCAAATCCAGTGCTTCAGCAAATTCATCCATTAAGGCAATTGTTCGTGTAAATGTATGTGGCTGGAAGACAGCAATAATTTCTTTGTCAGGATATTTTTGGCGAGCGCCATCAATCGTTGCTTTAATTTCAGCTGGATGGTGCGCATAATCATCAACAATAATCATGTCACTGACTTTTTTCTCGCTAAAACGACGTTTTACACCTTTAAAACTTAGCATTTCTTCTGCGACTTTTTGCATATCAAGTTTTTCAAAATAAGCCACAGCAATCACACCTAGCGCATTCATGATATTGTGATGGCCAAATGCTGGTAAGACAAAATGACCTACAAAATCATCCTTGTGATAAACATCAAAAGATGAGCCTTCCGTTGTTCGTTGAATATTTCGGGCTTGGATATCATCCTCTTCGCTGACGCCATAATAATAAACTGGCACTTCTGATTCTAACTGGCGAAGATACTTATCATCACCATAAGCAAAAATTCCTTTTTTGACTTGATGAGCCATTGTTTGGAACGCTGAAAAAACGTCCTCAATGCTCTTGTAGTAATCTGGATGATCAAAATCGATATTCGTCATAATCGCATAATCTGGTGAATAAGCCAAGAAATGACGGCGATACTCACACGCTTCAAATGCAAAGAAATCAGCATCTGGTTCGCCGTGGCCAGTGCCATCCCCTATTAAATAACTAGTTGGATTGATACCACTTAATACATGTGCTAGCAAACCAGTCGTACTTGTTTTCCCATGTGACCCTGTTACAGCAATGCTTGTGTACGGTTCGATAAAACGAGCAATGAAATCGTGGTAACGAATTACTTCTGCGCCTAATTCGATGGCGCGGGCGATTTCCTCATGGGTATCTGGAAAAGCATTTCCAGCAATAACAATCATGTCTTTATCAATATTATCTGCATTAAATGGTAAAATAGGGACACCTGATTTTTCAAGATCCCGTTGTGTAAAGAAATACTCTTCTACGTCTGATCCTTGAACGTTGTAGCCTTTTTGGTGTAAGACCAACGCTAATGAGCTCATGCCAGAACCTTTAATTCCGACAAAATGGTATAATTTGTTCTCTTGATTTCCCATTATAATCCTCTTCTCTGTCACTATATAAAACATACCTTTTTTAAAAAAATTTCAATCATACGAGATTCATTATCGTATAAAACAAAAAAATAATCAACTATTAAAACAGAATAAAAAACTTACATGTTTCAAATCCACATGCAAGTTTCATCTCTTAACTAAAATATTTACTGTTTTCTAATACAGAACTTGAATCTTCTAGCATCCCGCTTAATGGTTTATCCAAGATGCCCTTTTTCTTCTCTTCTGTCACAGGTGCTTCCGGCTCCACTTGAGCATTCGCTTTAGCTAATTTTTTCCCATAAGCAGTTTGACTTTTAGCATTTTTCTTTGCGGCATTCAAACGGGAACGCGAACGTAAATCTAACGCATCTTCGCCAAAACGTTCTAAGTCTGGTTTGATTTGTTGATATTGTCGTCTAGTTAAAGGAATCTCAGGTTCTGAGGTTGGAATATTAAATTTCCGCACCGTTGGATCTTCTTCCGTATCTTTCACTTGAAAAGCCGTTGGTTCATCATCAAGAATGACATATGAACGACGATCTTTTTTCATTGCTTTTAGCAACTCTTCTTCAGTAAAACTAGGTTCCTGTTCCTCAGGAATCACAGAAGCCGGGATATATTTAGGAACAAAATAAGAAGGTGTCGTTTTTTGCACTAATGGTGATGCGGCAGGTCTACTTGGTTTCGCTACGACTTCTTTTTTTTTATACGTTTGTGTCCAGCCATTTCCTTTTGGTGTCCCAAAAAGGCTATTATTTTTTTTCGTTGCTTGTTTATTTTTCGTTGCTTTACTAGCATGTTTTGTATAGTCTGGCAAATTAGAACGATGACGTGCTAATTGCTCTTGTTGTGCTGCCGTTAATTGTTGTGTTTGTTTATTTGTAGTTGATTGATTCGTTGTTGGTTGTTGGACGGATGGTGTGCTTTGTCTAGTATCTTCGGCAGATGTTGCAGTTCTTCTGCTACCAGACATTGCTTTACCAATCAGATCATCTTGAAATAAGTTACGTTCATTATCTGTTGGTAATTTTACGCCCTGTTCATCATCATAAGCTGGAAAACGGAAATGTTTTCTCTTCACTTGAGCATTATCCATTGCGGTCATTCCTTTTATTTTTCTTTCTCATTAGTTTAACACATTCTCAATGAATACTAAAGAACTTGCCTGAATTTTTAAGAGAACAAAAAAGAAACCTCTGTTTAAAAAGGTTTCTTTTTCTGTTTATTTATCTAGTTGTAATTTGGCAAAGTCCGCTTTGACTTGAATGAATGACTGAAACAATTGTAAAAACTGAAAGAGTCGCGCCCGATTTTCAAATTCACTTCTTGTTTGCGGCAATGGTTTTGTGCGATAGGTTTCATAAACGGTCTTAATTCGATTCATAATTTCTTGTCCATCATTATTCTCTGCAAATGTTTCTGCCGTATATTCCAATAATTGTTGAATATAGCGAACTTGTTGCGCATCAACAGTAATATCTTCTAATAATTCCAACATGTTTTTTAGAATATTACTTTGCATTTTTCTCATCGCAAAGTACTCTAAATAGTACGTATTGGTAGACAGCAATTGATTCTCGGCATGATTTTTGGCCCACGTCTCACCTGTACGAATAAAGGTTTTTAAATCTGCACAATGCATGACCAAATTTCGCTCTCCTGCAGCGTTGTTTAAATGTAGCGCCATTTCCCTTAAAATTTTACGAAACATTGTTTCAATGACTTCTTGGTCTTCTCTTAAACGTTTTTCTGTATCAGGCATATAAGAATTAGCTAATAACGCTAGTCCCACACCAATACTCATTAATAAAAACTCATTTCCAATAATCGCCCAAGAAAGATTTTTTTCGACTAAATAATGAGTTACCAAAACGGAACTCACAACAATCCCATCAGATAATTGAAAATACACGGCTGCTGGAATAAATAATAATAAAAAAATACCAAAAGCAATCGCTGTAAAACCTAAAAAAGTAAAACAAATATACGCTAAAATAGTTGCTAAAGCTAAGGATAACAAACGATAAATTCCTGTCATGACAGATGTTTTTTTCGTGCTAGTAACACTTAAAACTGAAATAATCCCTGCCGAAGGGGCATAAAGTAATCCCAGTTTTTCCGCAATAATCATTGCTAATGCAGCGCTAATGGCTGTCTTGACTGTTCGTAAACCAATTTTCATGCATACTCCCCTTAAAAAATAATAATTCTTCACTTTTCTCTAGTAATTTTACCTCTATTTCGGTTATCATTAAAGAGAAAAGTTATTTAGGAGCGAATATTTATGATAGTGGGTCGATTTCGTTTAGGCATGCGAACGTTAAAAACAGCAATTGCTGTCATGCTGTGTATTCTTTTATTTCAATTTTTCCATCGTGGCTCACCTATGATTGCCTGTTTAGCAGCTGTTTTTTCGCTAAGACAAGATTTAAATACCAGTTTGTCTTTTGGAAAATCGCGCATTATTGGAAACACATTGGGTGGCTTTTTAGCTTTGCTTTATGTATTAGCACAAGATTATTTTCCTAATCAACACTTAGTAGAATTACTGCTACTACCACTTTTAGTCATTATCGTCATCGTTGTTTCTGATGGGATTAATAACAATGCTGGGATCATTTCTGCAACTGCGACACTTTTAATGATTTCTTTAAGTATTCCGCAAAGCGATTCCTTTCAATATGCAATGGAACGTGTGTTGGATACATTCATTGGGACCTTTATAGCGATTGGTTTAAACGTCTTTTTACAACCTAAGCCAGCAGAAGAAGCCCATGAAATTTCTGAAGATTTAGCTGAATTAGAAAAGAAAGAAAAAGAACTAGAAGCTTTACGTCAACAAGTTCAAGCGCGGATTGCTGCAGAAGAAAACACTGATGACAAGGCAAATAAATAAAGAAACAGCCGATTGAAGAGAATAACAATCGGCTGTTTCTTTATAGTTCCCAATTCGTTTTTGCTTGAAAGTTGGCGGCTGCGCCAATCAAGTTGGCATCATTTTGATAATGGCAGGTCACGATTTCTGGAACAAAATCTTTTAATTCAAAGGTTTGTAAATGCGTTAGCATCCGGCGATTAATCTCTGCTAATAAGCCTTCTTTAGCAGAAACACCGCCTCCGAGTACAATCATTTCAGGATCATAAGAAAACTGTAAGCCGAATAATCCTTGTGTTAAATAATCATAAAAATTATTGACTTCTTCGCGAGCAATCTCATCCCCTCGTTGTGCCAGTTCAAAAACTTCTTCTCCTGTCACCGCCTGTTTTTCGACTCCAATTCGTTCACAATAGCGCTGAGCCATTTTGACAGCTGTGCCAATTTCACTGAATGTTTGGCCATTACTTAAAAAGTTCAGTCCAAACTCGCCTCCATATAAATGAGCGCCTTTGTACAATTCACCATTGCGAAAAATCGCTCCGCCAATTCCTGTCCCAATAACGACAAAAAGCACTTCTTTTTTCCCTTTCGCCGCGCCTTCATATATCTCAGCTAAACCAGCACAATTCGCATCATTTTCGATAGTCACTGGTAAGCCAAACAACGCTTCTAATTCTTCATAAATGTTAAAATGATGAATATATGGAATGGCGGAAATCCCTAAAATCTGTTGACTTTTTTCGTCAACTACTCCAGGTGAACTAAAAGCAACACCACTAATCGACTCATTTCTTTTGTCTGCATAAACCGAATATAAATGCGCTTTCATTTCTTCCCAAGAGCCAGGTGTTGGAAAGCTCCCTTGATTTGTTAATTCTTTGCCTGTCCAAACGCCGTATTTCACGGAAGAACCGCCAAGATCAAATGCTAAAATTGCCATATTTATCCATCCTTTTCTACTTCTGTTTTCTTATTTCTTCGATACGTATACGGTCCATGATAGGTCTCATCAGGATTTTTCGTCAAGCGAAATTTCAACGGAACATAGTCAATGCCGCCTTTAACAAAAGGATGACATCGTAAAATCCGTGCTACCCCCATCGTTGTTCCTTTGACACTTCCATGTGTATGAATTGCATCAATCATATATTGTGAACACGTTGGGTAATAGCGACAACGTGCAGGCAATCCTGGAGAAATAAATCGTTGATAAAAACGAACACCGCCGATTAACGGATTTTTCATAAAGTGCCTTCTTTCTAACTAATTCTTACTAAAGAATAGCTTGTTTTTTCATGTTTGGCAAGTCTTAGTTACGAGAAATTACACCAGGTGCACCTATGACGAATTCTTACATTTCTGTTGCTATCCAAATGAAAAAAAACGTGCTACACTATAAAAAAAGGAATGGAGGCTTAGTAAATGGGATTAAAATTTGAACGTTCCAATGACTTAGATAAACTCTTCGATTCTTTCGCCGTTGATCCATTAAAGAAAGAAGTACCTCTTGAAGAACTGGCAAAACAACGACAAGAAGTAAAAAAAGAAGAAGCAAAAAAACAAGCAAAAGAGTAATTTTGCTTGTTTTTTTCTATAGAAATTTTTCAATTGCTGTCCAAGCTGCTTCTTTTCCTTCTTTTGTTTCAGAAGAGAAAATAATAAAGTCATCTTGTTTATCAAAATTCAAGGCTTTTTTGATGACACTCTCGTGTTTGTTCCATTTGCCCCGCGGAATTTTGTCTGCCTTAGTTGCTACAATAATAACTGGCAAATCATAGTATTTCAAAAATTCATACATTTGGATATCATCTTGGGTCGGCGGATGACGTAAATCAATTAAAGAAACGACTGCACGTAATTGCTCACGTTGCGTGATATACGTTTCAATCATTTTTCCCCACTTCGCACGTTCTGTTTTAGAAACTTTGGCATAACCATAGCCAGGAACATCCACAAAGTGTAAGGCATCCTCAATTAAATAAAAATTTAGCGTTTGCGTTTTACCAGGTTTGCCTGAAGTTCTTGCTAAATTTTTACGATTAATCAAGGTATTAATAAAAGATGATTTCCCAACGTTCGAACGTCCAGCTAAAGCAATCTCCGGTAACTGAGATTCAGGGTATTGTTTAGGGGATACCGCACTAATCACGATTTCTGCATTATGTACGTTCATTGTTTTCCTCCGTTCTTCTATTCAGTCTTTCATTCAAAAGCTTAACAAAAACAGCTCTTTCGGAGATCCGCCGAAAGAGCTGTTTTCAGCTTCAATCTTATACAGCTTCTTTATCTTTTTTGTTATAAATAATTGTTGGTTTACCGGTACCTTCAGCTGCCATTTTAGTAATGATAACTTTTTCAATGCTTTCATCTGAAGGAACATCAAACATTACGTCCATCATAATTTCTTCAATGATTGAACGAAGTCCGCGTGCGCCAGTATTACGTTCAATGGCTTTGGCTGCGATGGCTTTTAATGCTTCTGGTTCAAATTCTAATTTAGTGTCATCAAGAGACAATAATTTTTGATATTGTTTCACCAAGGCATTCTTCGGTTCTGTTAAAATTCGAACCAAATCATCATTCGTTAATTTATCAAGCGCAGCCATTACAGGTAAGCGTCCAATAAATTCTGGAATTAAACCAAATTTCAATAAATCTTCTGGAATAATATGCTGCATGATGCTTTCTTCTTCATTTAAAGCAGAATTGGTTTTACCAAAACCAATAGTTTTTTTGCCTAAGCGGTTTTTAACAATGGTTTCAATTCCATCAAATGCTCCACCAACGATGAAGAGAACATTCGTTGTGTCAATTTGGATAAATTCTTGATGTGGATGTTTGCGGCCCCCTTGTGGTGGTACACTTGCAACTGTTCCTTCAAGAATTTTTAGTAAGGCTTGTTGAACACCCTCACCTGAAACATCTCGAGTAATCGAAACATTTTCACTCTTACGGGCAATTTTATCAATCTCATCAATATAGATAATGCCCTTTTCCGCGCGTTCAACATTATAGTCAGCAGATTGTAGTAATTTTAAAAGGATATTTTCAACATCTTCCCCTACATAACCTGCTTCTGTTAAACTGGTCGCATCAGCGATTGCAAAAGGTACATTTAATGTTTTTGCTAACGTTTGAGCCAAGAAAGTTTTACCTGAACCTGTTGGTCCAATTAAACAAATGTTACTTTTTTGCAATTCAACGTCATCTTGAGTTGCAGCTGTTTCTGATTGATTCACACGTTTATAGTGATTGTAAACAGCAACAGAAAGTGTGCGTTTTGCACGTTCTTGTCCAATAACATATTCATTTAAAACATTTAAAATTTCTTGGGGTTTTGGCACATCCGTTAATTCTCGGACTGCTTCATCATAAAATTCTTCATCAATAATCTCTTTACATAGATCAATACATTCATTACAAATATAGACACCCGGACCAGCAACAATTTTTTTTACTTCTTCTTGTGTTTTCCCACAAAATGAACAACGAACGGTCCCGTTATTATCCGTATTGTCGTACATGTTCGTCACCCCTCTAAAAATCAAAAAATGACTGTCATCACAGTCTCTCATCATAATAGCACAAACCACTTTAAAATGCGAACATCTCAGATAGAAAGTTTTATTGTTCTTAGACTTCTTATGGTATACTACATTATATAAAAGCACTTTCATAAAAAGTGATTGTGTTGAAACAAATTGGAGGAATTGTGATGTTAGAACAAATTTTACTAGGTACCTATACTCGAAGAGCCAGCCAAGGCATTTATAAAATTGCATTAGATACGACACAAGGTCGTTTAACAGAAGCGACACTTTTGTTAGAAGAAACGAGTCCTACCTATCTTGCTCTGAGTCAAAAGGGCGAACTTTTTAGCGTCACTAGTGTTGACGGTGAAGGTGGCACTGCCGCTTATCAATCAGAAATGGACCATTTTAACTTATTGAATAAAGTAACTGAGGAAGGTGCGCCGCCATGTTATGTAGCTGTTGACGAAAACCGACAACTTGTCTATGCAGCAAATTATCACCAAGGTATCGTTCACGTGTATCGTATCTTAGAAGATGGTTCTTTGGAAGATGCTGACAAAGTGATTCATACAGAGCCAACTGGTCCTCATGAAAATCAAAACAATGCCCATGTTCATTACACAGATTTGACGCCTGATCAACGCTTAGTCGTCTGTGATCTAGGAACCGATCGTGTGTATACGTATAATGTTAGCTTAGATGGAAAGCTTTCTGAAATCGCTCAATTCGTGACTGAGCCAGGGACTGGTCCACGTCATTTAGTGTTCCACCCAACAAAATCATTGGCTTATCTATTTGGTGAGTTAGATAGCACTGTTTCAGTTCTTTCATATGATGAAACAGATGGTTCTTTTACTGAATTACAAAAAGTTTCTACTTTGCCTGCTGATTATGATGCGTTTAATGGTGGTGCTGCAATTCGTATTTCTTCTGATGGCCGTTTCCTTTATGCTTCAAACCGTGGCCATAACTCGATTGCTGTCTATGCTGTTTCAGAAAACGGCGAAGCGATTGAACGAATTCAATTAATTTCAACAGAAGGCGATATTCCGAGAGATTTTGATTTAGATCCTTCTGAAGATTTCATCGTTGTTGCTAATCAAGACTCTGATAATTTAACACTTTATCGTCGGAACCAAGAAACAGGCTTATTAGAAATGATTCAAAAAGATGTTGCTGTTCCCGAATGTGTTTGTGTTTTATTTGTATAATTAAGTTGACTATTTCCTTGGAAAACGACAGGAGTCAGATGCTAAATAATTTTTGCATCTGACTCCTGTTTTCTTATTTTAAACGATGGATTGCTTCTCTAATTCTTTAACGTATAAATAAAAAGAGCCAAAATCTAAGCGATTCATTTGTAAAGATTCATGAATTTTTGTGAACCCTTTACTTTCGAAAAATCGAATCATTCTATGGTTTGTATGATTAGTTTGAGCATACATTTTACGTCTTCCTTCCCAGACTGCTCGTTTCTCCAATTCATGGAACAACAAACTGCCATAACCCTTGGCAATATAATTAGGCGAAGTTGCAAAGCGCTTTAGCCAAACAAAGTCTTGTTCCTGCTCCATACATAACGTTGCCATTGAAAAAATCATTTCTTCGTGCACTAGCAAATACAACCGTTTTTTTGTAATGTCTTCTTGGATATCTTCTTGAGAAGGGTAGTCCTTTGTCCACTGCGTAATGTCCACAACGTCCATGTATGCCTTTACTTCTGTTAAAAATTGAAGAATCATCGGTAACTCTTTCTCATCAGCCACTCTAATTTTCATTGTTTATTCTCTTAATAAGGTAACAATAGAATCGACAAGACAATCACACTAATAATGCCAATGATGGTCGGTACACTCGTCCGCTTTAAAATTCTGATGGGACTAACTCCTACTGTTGATGCGACAATCATGACAACTGCTGCTACAGGAGAAATCGTTCTAGTTAAATTCGCAATCATCTGCATTGGCAAGGAAATTAAAATACCATCAATCCCAGCTTTTTCGGCAATCCCAGGGATTAGTTCGATAACCGCATAAAACATTGCCAGTCCACCACCGCTTAAAATTCCAAAAAAGGTCGTTGCACCGCTGAAAATTAAGGTCGTAACGATTCCTGCTGAACTTGACGCTTCGACAGAGGCCATAATACTATCAATAATTCCTAACGTTTGAATCGCAGACGTGAATAATGAACCACCTACGACAAGCATCACAACTTGACTAAACCCTTGCCCCATTCCTTTAAACATCTCGACAGCTGTATCTTGAACTTTTTTAAAAGATTTCAAGCGAAGCGTCTCAACCAATACCGCAATGAAGAAAGAAATAAATGTAAGAACAAAAATATCCATCGTTATTCCTTTAATAAACATTCCTGCGATTCCCACTCCAACAATTAATAATAGCGGTAATATTGGCAATATTGCATAAAATTTAGGAACATCAAATTCTTTTTGTTTGCTTAAGCCTTCTTCATTTAATGAGACATAGGCAGCCTCACCTTCTTTTTTATCGCAGTATTTTTGCCAGAAGTACTGTGCAACCGCAATGATTAATAACGATGGCAGTGAAATTTTGGCATTCCATACAACATAATTTAACACATCATAACCAAGGGTATTTGCGGCGATTACGTTATCCGCGCCTAAAGGTGTTGGCATGATAGTTGCCGTCATTGCAATCACACCTGCAGCAGTTAATGATGAAATCCCCATGCTGGCTAGCATCGGATATAATATAGACATTAAAATAATCGCTAAGCTTGATGCACTAGGAACTACTAGTGACATTAAATTTCCAATTAAAAAGACCACAGGGACAAATAACGATTTACGTTTAATCTTCATTAATGGTTTCACCAAAAAGTTGACAGCCATCTGATTGGCCCCGATTGCATTCATATAGCCTGAATAACCAAAAAGAATCATAATTACAATTCCTGCTGAACTCACTTGTGCAATAATTGTATCTTTAAACTTCAAGAAAATATCAAATAATCCAAAACCGGTTCCTTCCCCTGCAGGATAAATGGGATGTCCTAACATCCATGCACATGCAAGTAGAACAAGCGCACCAATAATTAAACTGAGTGCGGGATGATAATTTTTTACAATCAAATAGGCTACAACAACTAAAACGACCAACACCAATAAACTTTCAATCATACTTATCCTCCTTCAGTTAATTAACCGCTTTCATTTTTTCGACAACCCATTTTTGAAAAGCTTCAACATTTACATCTATACAGGCAACGGCATTCGTGTTTTTATGATACTTCATTTTTAAATCCGCAACAGTAGCTCCCGCAGCTGGACCTTCCAAAGCAACTTCAATGAACGTTTCAGTTGTCTCAAATAATTCTGGTGAAGTTAAATAGGCAATCGCACAGACATCATGCATTTTCAAACCTGTAGTTAGACTGCCGCCTCTATAATGACGGAAAAGACCATAAAACATTTCCCCAACTCTACCAAGCGCTCTGATGGCTGTTACTTCATGATTCGTTAACACAGCTTGACTTGTAACATCTAATCCTACCATTGTTAGCGGGGCACCTGATTGGAAAACAATTTGTGCAGCGTGTGGATCGACATACGTATTAAATTCGGCACTTGTATTTGTATTTCCCCTTGCTAATGAGCCACCCATCATGACGATTTCTGCAATATTTTCTTTGACTTCTGGATAGAGGGTCAGTAACAAAGCAATATTCGTTAATGCAGCAATTGGAACAATGGTCAAAGGAACATCACTAGACAGAATTTCTTTTCGCATAGCTTCCACTGCATGAATATCTAAACACGTAGAGATAGGTTGCGGAAACTCAAAGCCATCCATGCCAGTCTCCCCATGAATCTCAGCAGAATCTTCCAATTGAATAAGTAACGGACAATTACACCCCTTGGCTACAGGAACCTTTTTCCCAAAAAAATCGACAAGTTTCAAGGCATTATTTGTTGTTTTTTCTACATCTACATTCCCTGCAACCGTCGTTATTAAGCGAACTTCTAGGTTAGGATGATTCAGTGCAATCGCTAAAGCTACAGCATCATCAATTCCTGGGTCCGTATCAATAATGATCGGTCTTTTCTTTGTATCCATTTTTCTTCCTCCATTCACATTTAGGAAAAACATTTCCGGAAACGTTTTCTTAATTCGAGATTAACAGCGCTTTCATTAAAAGTCAAGCAGAATTTCTAAATAATAAATAATTAGGCTTTTTCTTGACTTTCTGCTTTTAGAATGCTTACTATAAAAAAGAGTTCAGTGAAAGGACGAAAATGATGAATATTAAAGATATTGCAAAATTAGCTGGCGTTTCCGCTTCAACTGTATCCAAAATTATAAATAATAAAGATCAAACTATTAGTAAAGAAACCCGTGAGCGTGTCTTAAAAATCGTTCGAGATTACAACTACACACCTTACTCAGCAAATCTCGTCACAAATAGTACTACAAAAACCTTCGTGTTATTATTAAATAGCCATGAAACTTTTGAGGCTTGGGTTACGAGCTTTATTGATAAAGCTCAAGAAAATGGCTATAACTGCTTGATTTTAAATAGTCACGGTAGTTTAGAACAAGAACTGAAAAATATTACCTCGCCAACTTTAAAACAAGCCAGTGGCATTATTTGGGACCCAATCAATGAAAACAGTAAACAATACGCGAAATTTATAGAAGAATTAACGATTCCTTACTATTTCGTCAATCACTCAACTAACGAATTACCTTCTCTAGCGGGGCTTTATGAAGAAGCTAGTTATGTTTTAACCCAAGAATTATTACAGAATAACCATAAAAAAATTAGTTATTTCGTCACTAACCCAAAATATAAAGAAGCAATTATTGCAGGCTATAAAAAAGCCTTATTTGATGTCAATTTACCCTTTAGTAAAGAAAATATTTTAACTACTATCCCTGCTGATTTCAGTAATCAGCTTATCACAGATGGGATTACGGGTATCCTTACTGATGACTATACCCAGGCTGTTTTTTTGGAACAGCTTTTAAAGCAGAGCGGTTTGCGAACCCCCGATAATTACTCTTTACTCGCAATTAAGCGAAAAATTGATCGTTCATTTTTACCTGATCATATTTCTTCCGTCTTATTAGATACAGAGACGTTTGGCAGCCAGTTAGCCTTATCATTGCTTAACAAACGCAAAGAAAAAACAGCCTTGATTAATGAGGCTGAAAAATTGGTGCTAGATCACAAAAATACATTAGGCATGTCTAGTGTTAATCCACATAGCAAAATGATTGTAGTGGGTAGTTTAAACGTTGATAATTATCTGTATTCAACAAATTTACCACATAACGGCAAAACAAATTTTCTGTCTAGCTATGCTAAATTCCCCGGCGGAAAAGGATTAAATCAAGCTGTTGGCTTAACCAAACTGGGGCATCAGGCCACCTTAATTGGTTGTTTAGGCTCAGACACAGATGCGAATTACTTATATAAAGAATTAGAAAAATACCACGTTACGACAGATGGTATCACACGTATTCAAGATACTGAGACTGGTCAAGCTTATATTTATGTTGAGACAAGCGGCGACTCCATGATTTCAATCTTACCTGGTGCAAACACAGCGCTTACACCTAAAAAAATCGCACAGCAAAAACACCTATTTATGGATGCCAGTTTTTGTCTCATTCAAACAGAAATTCCTTTGTCTGCTGTAGAAAAGGCTTGTGAAATCGCCCAACATTCAGGGGTACCGATTATTTTAAAACCAGCTGCTATTCATCATATTCCAGTGAATATACTAGAAAAGGTTGATTTTTTCATTCCCAATGAAGATGAATTATTGGAACTTCAACCAGATACTGGTACATTAGAAGAGAAAGCGGCGTACTTCTTAGAAACGGGCGTAAAAAATGTCATTGTTACTTTAGGAAAAAAAGGCGTGTTATTAAAAACACACCAAGTGTGCCACTATTTTCCTGCAACAGAAAATATAGCTGTGGATAGCACTGGTGCCAGTGACAGCTTTATCAGCGCGCTCGCCTCCTATCTTTCGAAAGGTTATCCGACTGAAGCAGCCATTCAAATAGCAATTCAGGCTGCAGGATTTTCAGTTTCTAAAGAAGGGGTGATTGATTCTTTAGTTGATCACGTCACTTTGGAAAATTATTTGATAAAAAAAGAACCCGCTCTTTTTGCTCATCGTAACACCTGTGTCGACTGACACAGGTGTTTTCCTGCTGAATATCTTGTTATTTTCTCATAAACCAATGAGAATTGTTCTTTTTTATTACAATTTATTAGGCGAACTATTATAATAAAAGAGAAGTTATTACTAAGGAGTGAGTCTCATCAAAACACAAGATGCCATAAAAACATTTTTACTTTCAAAGAAAACACAAAAAAAATTGGCTGTCTTTTTATACTTAGCAAAACAAACAAACCTTGATTTATCTAGTGTTGCCCGAAAATTCGATCTTTCTACTAAAAATTTATCAATTTATCTTCGTGAAATTCAAGAAGACTTAGCAACCCTTCCTGAAAATACCTTAGAGATTCAGATACATCACGGAAAAATTTCATTACATACGACTTCCAATGATTTTCTTTCCCACTATTTTTTATTATTTAATTATTACTGTGTCCATTCTACTGACTTCATTCTTTTTCAAGCAATTATCAAAAAAGAAAACAATTCTGTCTGGAAAGTGAGTCAAGAAACTAATTTTAGCTCATCTTACATTTACAAACGGTTAAATAACATTAATAAACTATTTGGTTTGTATGGAATTTCCGTCCATTTTTCCCCCTCGGCGAGTAAAGTGATTACAGGTTCTGAATTTCAAGTCCTATATGCTTTTCTTGATGTCTACTGGACCATCTTTTTAAATACCTTAGCCTTACCACGTTATACCTCTACTTATTTTGAAGATATACTGACGCAGCATATTAAACCAGAAATTCTTGAACGCTTGGAACACGCTTCTCTACTAAAATTAAATTTACTTTTACACATCGCAAAATATCGCTTTCCATATACTTGTGAAGATGATCTCCAAAAAGAATTTGAAGAACATCCTTATTTAAGGCTTTTCTCAGACTCAAAACAAACTATTTTTTGTTCCCAATCAAATTTTTCAGAAGATCAACAGCGGGTTGTAGATATCATTGCACCCATTGCCATTGATAATTTTGATTCAGCAAAACGAGCCAAAGATTTACTGGCTGCTCTAAATGAAATTTCTTGCCCAGAATATTTCTACGTTGATTCTTTATTAACCAATTTTTGCGAAGTTTTTCAAATTCCAAAAATGCGTGAATTTGATCGTCATTACTTCTTACTTATTTTATTTAAAAATATTATCTATAACCAATTATTTATTTCACAGCAACCAAATACCGCAATTCTAGATTTTTTAGTCAATAAAAATAGTACTTATCAAAAAGATTTACAGAAAGAAATTTATGCTTTTTATCAAAATTTTTCAGCGCATTCCTCTTATCAGTTAAGATTTAAGGATCAGGAGAACCCAATTTGGACATGTGAATTGTTGTTACGAATTTATAAGCACTATAGTCCCCGCAAAAAAATTAAAATTGGTGTTGCATATTCTCGCGATTTTTACATTGCTAGCTTTATTATGATGAAAATCAAGCAAGCATTTAGTGAGGATATTATTTTTGAACGAACCGATTTTTCTAGTTGTGATATTGTGATTACTGACTATCCCTTATTTGATTTACCAAAAGAAATAGACCGAATTTACATTTTAGAAGAAGAATTAACCCGAGAAGATTGGGAACTAATTTTCAGTAAAATAAGTATCGCCATTTTTGATTTGCAATATTAAAACAAACACCACAAGCGCTAACTTGTCTCACCAACCATAATGAAAACAAGCGACCTACAAACCACTTCTGCCAGTTTTAGTCTGACAGAAAATAGTTTGTAGGTCGCTTGTATATTGCTGTTCTTTTCTACGTTACCTTCAAAGACAATCTAGTAAGTGGGTACACGTCGTACTTCAGTCCTTAAAGTGCTACGCTTCCACCGCTGATCAGTTTATAAGCCTGAGACAAAAATCCAAAGTGATTTTTGTCTCAGGCTCTTACATTTTTTCAACAAAGGTATTGCTAGGCGCTACTTGAAGCTGAAAACTATTTTCTCTATCGAGATTCCTCATCAGTAGACTCAAATTTAAAACTTTTTTCTATAAAAGCGACTTCTTTTGCGTATGTTTTTACAAAAGAAGAATAGTCTTTGGGATCTTTGACCTTTTCCAATTGGTCAACAGAGACTTCTAATTCAAATCCTGTTCCATCTTTAAAGAGATAATATTTTGAGATGTCTGTATATCCTTGATTCCGTTTTAAAATATAGCCGGTTTGTACATCAGCAATTTTATCAATTGGGTATGCTTTGATAAACTCTTTACTTGTATCCAAATAATCAGAAAGACTGTTGACAAGATTGCCAGAAAGGTACATACCTGCCGATGTATAATAGTCTCTTTTTTCATAAAAA
The DNA here is from genome assembly GCF_018919685.1 of Enterococcus sp. S183_ASV_20. NCBI lineage: Bacteria > Bacillati > Bacillota > Bacilli > Lactobacillales > Enterococcaceae > Enterococcus > Enterococcus sp. S183_ASV_20. The sequence continues at coordinate 68,249 of NZ_JAHLRI010000004.1, read as the reverse complement.
CTGATATTGCCTAGATATTTTGTATCTGGATACTCCTCTGTAGAAGGTAAAATTAAAAAGTTCTTTCCGCCACTGGTTTCAATATCGGCATCGCCGATAATTTCTATTTGGTAGCCTTGATTAAATAAAAGTTTATTTTCTTCTATTGTGACTTTTAGTGGTTTTTCTAAATCAACAGGTCCAGTTGTGGTAAGTCCAGCTTCTTTTAAAGGATAAACATCTTCTGATGAAGCGGAGTAATCCCAATAATCATCTTTCTCCGCAAGATCAATATATACTATAAAGCCAATTGCTACAGCAATGCCTATCCAAATAATTTTTTTGTTCTTTTTTTGTTTTTTCTTTTTTTTCGTCTGTGGTTTTACCACTTTTTTATTTGGGTTAGGAAGTTGCTTTACTGTGTCTGTTCTTGTGACAGGAAAAAACGACCATTTTGGCTTTTGAAAAAGCGCATCATATGTATCATAAAAATTCTTTTGTTTAGCCATTTTTTCTCTCCACTAATTTTTTTGATAAGGCAATTTCCTCAGATGCTTCGGAGACTAATTTTTCGTAATCATCTGTGATACTTTCCGACAACACTCGTATGGTACTTAAGATACCATTGGTTGCAAGGGTTATTTCTTCTGTTGACAATTTATCTTCTTTAATGCTTAAAAACCGTTCTGATGCTCGTAAAATCTCTGGTACCTTATGATATAAAAAATCACTAAAATGAGTAATTGCTTCTGGATACTTCACTAAGTGTTTAAAGATGCCCTTAGCGGAAGCAACACCCAGTTCTACTTGTTCAATTTTTTTTAAATTTCGTGACTTATTCGTTAGTTCGTTTAAATAAATAATTTGTTTTTTTAATTCGTCCATAATTCTTTGATACATCTCTAGGTCACTGTCCGTTAGATGGTGCGTCGTTTGATATTTTTTTAGATTTTTTTTATAACGGAAATACGTACGACCATTTCTATAAATAACCCAACCGATGTACCCAGCGCCCACTAACAAAACCATTATCCCATTCAAATCATGTACTCCTTTTTAAATTAGTATATATTACTGAACACATTGTCCAGCTTAAAATTGACAAATAAGTATGAAATGTTACTCCCAAATTACTTGTGCACTTTTATTGTATCATATAGGAAAATTGTTCTGTTCCGCATTTGGACAAATTGTCTAAATGTCTAACGAAATCTTTTTTGGTTTAATATGTAGCAAAAAACACTTGCAAGAATTGATTACTTCTCACAAGCGTTTTTTATTGTCTAAAACAACTATTTACATTTCATTTTATTAAATAGTGAATAAATAAATTACTGCAGCTAATGAAGCACCTAAGATAGGTCCCACAATTGGCACCCAAGAATAAGCCCAATCAGAATCACCTTTTGTTTTCACAGGAATAATTTGGTGCGCTAAACGAGGTCCTAAATCACGTGCAGGGTTAATTGCATAACCTGTAGGTCCGCCTAATGATAGACCTAGTCCTAAGACCAAAATCCCAACAAGCATTGGGTTAATGCCAGCCGCTAAGTCGTTTTGAGAAAAGGCTAGTAAGCCAAAAACCAAGACAAATGTGCCGATAATTTCTGTTAAAACATTGGCTGGATAGTTACGGACAGCTGGACCAGTAGCGAAGGTTCCTAAAATAGCACCTTTGTCTTCTGTAATGTTCCAATGGGGTAAATAAGCTAACCAGACAACTAAACCACCAATAAAACCGCCTAGGACTTGAGCTACGATATAAGGTAAAACCATGCCCCATTCAAAGTTTCCAGTAATTGCCATCGCAACTGTTACAGCAGGATTTAAATGCGCTGGACTCATATACCCAGACATGTAAACAGCTAATGTAACAGCAGCGCCCCAACCTAAAGCAATAACGACCCAACCAGAAGCAAAGGCTTTGCTTTTCTTCAAGTTAACTGCGGCACAGACGCCATCCCCTAGTAAAACTAAAATCATTGTTCCGAAAAATTCACCGAATAATTGTGTCATCATCGAAGTTCCCATTTTTTTCACCCTACTTTCAAATTTTTTAAATCTGATTCTTCAATTACTTTTTCTAATGTTTCAATGTGTCGTGCTCTTTCTTCCGCTGTCCATTGATAATGCTGTGCCATTTCTTCAATGACTCCCGCTTTCACTTGGTCCAAACGATCACGCATAAATAATAAGTGGTTGGTCCGTCGCAATAAAAAGTCGACGGGTGTTAAAGCCATTTCTTCTTCCATCGCATAGTTTAAAGAGACAGTTTCTGTTAAGGTTAAACCAGGAATTACTTTGGCATCATCAATCATTTCAAAAACAGTTGGTACGTTGGAGCCATATAAATGAGCTAAGTATAGTGCATCCTTTTCACTTAACCCTTTAGATACGCCATGTTTTGCCAACGCTTCTAATTCTTCGTCTACCGTTGCAGGGTTCAATTTCCCGCCTGAAACTGGATAGTTTTTAGAATCAATTAAGGTGAATTCTTTCTGGTATTCTTCTGCTAAGATGGTTTGAATCATTTTCATCGCACCTTCTGCCATTTTACGATAATCTGTTAATTTCCCACCAGCCAAAGTGAGCAAGCCATCCGCTGATCTTTCCAATGAGCTGCCTCGAGAGACAGCTGAAGGATTGACTTTATTTTCCACCAAACTGTCTTCTAGATGGTTTAGGACTTCTTCAATTTCTCGTTTATCTGTTTGGTTTTTTTGGTATCTGTCAACGACATCAATGACTTCATCAATACTTTTATCTGAAAGTTTGCCATTGTTTCCCCCGTTATAATCTGAGCCACCGTTAGCAGAAATTAAAGGTCGTAAGCCAGCCCAGCTGGCTTCAATATCATCAATTGTCAATTGTACCTCTGGATAACGATTATTGACTACTTCCAATAGGTAATCCACATCACTTTGTTCTACTGTTGGATGTTGAAAGTCTCCATGGTAATCTGTATCCGTCGTCCCAAAATATGTTTTTTCTTCTCTTGGAACAACGAAGACCATGCGGCCATCTTGTTTACCTGTATCAAAATACGTTGGTTGAGGAACATTTAAACGGCTTTTGTCGACAACTAAATGAACCCCTTTGGTTGGACGCATTTGTGGTGTAAATGAATCATTTTTGTCTAAGCCTCTTAATTTATCTGACCAAGGACCAGTAGTATTAATCACAACATCTGCGTGAATCTCAAACTGTTCGTCAGTTAGTAGGTCCTTTGCTTGAATGCCAGTAATTTTCCCTTCATCATTGTATAAAAAGCCAACCGCTTGAACCCGACTCACAGCATGTGCCCCGTCAGCTACTGCTTGTTTAATATTTTCAATAACTAAACGAGCATCATTATTTCGGTAATCTAAATAAACACCGCCACCTTGTAAACCTTCACTTTTTAGTTGTGGCTCACGTGCCAAAACCTCTTCTTTTGTTAACAAATAGTTGGCGTACTTGGTACCTGTTACATCAGCTAACTGATCATATAAATCCATTGCTATTTTGACAGAAAATAGATTAAATGTTGCATTTGGCTCATCATAAATCGGCAATAACATGGGATCCGCTTTAGGGATGTGTGGCGCAATGGATTGAACGACGGCTCGTTCTTTCACTGTATCTGCTACCACCTCCACGTCAAACGTTTTCAAATAGCGGATACCACCATGAACTAATTTGGTTGATCGTGAAGAGGTGCCCTCTGCGAAATCCTGCATTTCAATTAACCCTGTCTTCATTTTAGCGGCACTGGCTTGCAGGGCAACGCCTGCGCCAGTAATGCCACCACCAATAATTAAGACATCTAAGTGTTGTGTTTTTAAAGCGTCGATTGATTGTCGGCGTGTTTCTATTGAGAAAGTCATAGAAAATTCCCCTTTTCCATTTACTTATTTTTACGTTTGAATTGTTGGGTAGCTGCTACTGCTTGTTGCCAACCTTCATATAAATCTTCTCGTTCTTCTTCCGCCATAATTGGTTCAAATTGTTGTCCTTCTTCTTGGAATGCTTTGATTTCTTCTAAGTCTTTCCAGAAGCCAACCGCTAAGCCCGCCAAGAAAGCTGCGCCTAAGGCCGTTGTTTCTAAGTTATGGGCTCTTTGAACAGCAGTGTTTAAAATATCTGCTTGGAATTGCATCAAGAAATCATTGTTTGCTGCTCCACCGTCTACTTTTAAGACAGGAATGTCTATGCCTGTATCTTCTTTCATCGTGTCAATAATGTCACGAACTTGATACGCAACTGCTTGAAGTGTCGCTTTGACAAAATCTTCTCTCGTGGTACCGCGTGTTAATCCAAAGACAGCCCCACGCGCTTGTGAATCCCAATATGGTGCGCCCAAACCAGTGAATGCAGGAACCACATAAACTTCATTGTGCCCTGTTGACGCTTTGGCTACTGCTTCAGATTCCGCAGCCGTTTGCAACATTTTTAAGCCATCTCGTAACCATTGAATCGCTGAACCAGCCACGAAGATACTTCCTTCCAAGGCATAATATACTTTGCCGTTAATGCCATAGCCAATAGTGGTAAGCAGATTATTTTTAGAAAGTTGAGGTTCTTCGCCAGTGTTCATGACAATAAATGAGCCTGTTCCATAGGTATTTTTAACCATCCCAGGTTCAAAGGCCATTTGACCAAATAAGGCGGCTTGTTGGTCACCAGCCATCCCAGCGATAGGTACTTCACTTCCGTAAAAATGGTAATTTTTTGTTAATCCATACACTTCAGAGTTCGAAACGACTTTCGGTAACATCACTCGTGGGATATTTAAAAGATCCAAAATTTCTTGATCCCAATCTAAATCATGGATATTAAACAACATCGTCCGACTTGCATTTGAATAATCAGTGACATGAGTATCTCCCGTTAATTTCCAAACGAGCCAAGTGTCAATTGTCCCAAACATCAATTCTCCATTTTCTGCACGTTCTTGCGCACCTTCTACGTGATCTAAGATCCAACGAACCTTCGTTGCTGAGAAATAAGCATCAATGATTAACCCAGTTTTTTCATGAATCATTTCGCTGTAGCCATCTTCTTTTAGTTGATCAGCAATAGGTGTCGTTTGGCGTGATTGCCAAACAATTGCGTTATAAATGGGTAACCCAGTTGCTTTGTCCCAAACAACGGTTGTTTCCCGTTGGTTTGTAATCCCAATTCCGGCAATATCCGTTGGTTTCACTCCTGACTCAATTAAAGAACCTGCAATAACGGATTGAACAGAATTCCAAATTTCATTGGCATTATGTTCCACCCAGCCTGCATTAGGAAAATATTGAGTAAATTCCTTTTGCGAACTACCAATTTTGTTTCCTTTTTTATCAAAAATAATTGCACGAGAACTAGTCGTTCCTTGATCAATCGCCATAATGTATTTTTCTTCTGCCATGATAATTCCTCCTAAACGTTTTTGAAATCGTTTTCTTTATGTCCCTATCTTACAAACAAAAGAATAACTAAACATGTCAAAAACTTTTTTTATTTTAAAAAAATTGAAAGGATTTCTACTAAAACCAACAAAGACAACGCTTTCAATAATACTTTTATTATCTCTAATTTTTCAATAAAAAGAAACATTTTTGTTTAAAAAAGCCTAATTTTCGACTTTTAGTTGTAAAAAGGCTGGTGCGAGGATCAGACAATTTCCGTCACACCAACCTTTTGTTTATTTCTCCCGCAAGGCGCGTATTTTCTTTTTTAATTGTTGCACATCATAGGTCGAACTTAATTCTGACAAAACATAGACTTCCGGTGTTCCTTGATAGCTCGTTTGCTGATAATTGGTCACAATTAAATCATATGTTTGTTCAGGCTGATACCTCTCCACCAGCGTGCCATTCATATTTTTAAGACTAAGCATTAATACTTGTGTTAACGCCGCTTGATAAAGAGCATCCATTGCTAAATGAATTCCAATTTTTATTTCACCAATCATTTTAAATTCAATTAATGCCAACACGCTTAAATATTTGACCAGAGAAAGTTCATGCAAACTATCTCCTGGTTGATACGTTTCATCAAAACAAGCTAAAGCTTTTTCTAATAACGTTGTTGAAAAAGAAGCTAATTCCCGACTAGATAATTGCTGTTCTTTTTCCCAGATATGGGCCCGATCAAAGACTTCCAATTCTCCTTTAAAAAAATACAGTTTTCCATGAATTTGTGAAAAATAGTAAGCCATGGTTTTCTCAAGAGTAGGTTCAAATTTATGGGGCCGATAATACAAGACCACATTTTCCAAGATAAACGTATCAGCTAAAGAAACAGCGGAACGACGTCCCCGAATTAAGGAATATTCATCAAAAGCTGATTCTGGTAAGACCGACATTGTGATTAGAAAAACAAAATGAATCATGCTTTCTCCTTCGTCTAATTCTAATGAATAGCGACTAGAAAAACGGAAAAACAATTGTCGAACTTGCTTAAATAACGGATCTTCTTTAAAATCAATCATTTTCTTTCTCAATTGTTGATATTTTTTTGAAGTGACCGCTAAGCGCTTTTTCGTAATACTCAACCAAAGGCTAACTTTTAACGCATTATGTTCATTAAAAGTAAAACCTAAGCCAGTCTCAATCCCTTCAATTATCCGTTTATTTAACGGCGACATCGTTTTTTTCTGGTGTATTTCATAGGGAGTAATATACCAATACAACTGAAAGTAAAAGTAACGAATCTGCAATTCTTCTCCCTGTAGTTGTCCATTTTTTATTTGCAAATCAAAGGCGGCTAACAATTGATTGAGTTCCTTAATCTTTCGAAATAAAGAAGACTCACTGATCATAAATTTAGTCGTTAATTGAACAATAGAAAACTCTTTATTACGATATAAATAATCTAAAAGTTGAAATTTAAGAGACTCTTTTACAAATGCTTCAATTAAATGATTCAACGAAAAAAAATCCGATAAGGTGATTGATAGCTGTTGGCCATCATAAGTAAGCTGACAATCCTGTCCAAAAGGTTTCAAAAAATAATGTAAATCCTCTAAGTCTTTTTCAAAGGAGGCTTTTGTGACCGCTAAAAATGCTGTTAAATCAGAGACTGAGCAGGTACCGCCTGCTAAGATGGTTTGTTGCACCGTTAATAATTGTCGCATCGCTTTCTTTTCCAATAACGTCTCAACTTTCATCGTTCTCTCTCCAATAAGCTGAAGCACCCATCAAATTTGTAATATCATAAATATTGGTTAAGGCAGGTTGATAAAAATAATCTTTTTGTAATAGGTCTGTCAGTGTCTGACCTGTTTGGATACTTAATGCTAACGTATTTATTTTTTCTAAACAATTGTTTTTTGAACAAAGCTGTGCACCAAGGACCCGTTGCGTCACTTTATCATAGATTAATTTGCCTAAAATTTCTGTCCCATGTTGTAGAGGCGGCGCTGGCTGTCTAACAATTATGGAAGCAAGTGTTTGCGGAAAAAATAAACCTTCCGTTTCGGTTAGACCTGTACTAGCAAGGTAATAGTCCCCCACTTTTGTTCCCATTGTTCGCAAAGAGCCAATGAATCGGTGTGTTTTTTCTTCTAAATTGTTGGCGACTACTAAGCCAGTTCGTACCGCATTGTTCACTAACGGAGCATAAAAAGTTTCCGCGACTGGTTCATTCATAACTGAAATGCAATCTCCGATGGCAAAAACATTCGGCACTGAAGTTTGTAAATAAGGATCCACCGCGATTGTCTGATCCAGATTCCGTTGAATTTTTTTATCCAAATAGGCTAATTGAGGATGTAAGTTTAAAGCAAAAATCCCACTGTCACAAGAAATTTCCTGCTCGCTTGTTTCAAGAACAATACCATTTGCTGTTTCTTCAATTCCTAGGACCGTTTCTTCAAAATGGAAAATTACTGCTTGTTTTTCCAAAGATTTTTGAACTTCTGCGACCATTTCTTTATCAAAATATTTAGGCAATAGATTTTCCAAGCTTTCAAAGACATGGACCGTTTTCTTCATTTTCACAAGAAAATCAATAGCTTCCATTCCAATGGGTCCTGCACCAATGACGGCTACTGTCTGGCTATTTTCCAGTAATGGAACAGCCGCTAAAGCACCTGATAAAAATTTATATTTGAGTAGTTTTTCTGTTTGACTACCACGAATTTGCGTGGAAAACTGGCTCGCGCCTGTCGCTAAAATCAATTTATCATAAGAATACCACTGTTGCTCTTCCTTTCGTGTCCAAGCAATCAATTGGTTCTCAACATCCATTGCCACAACTTCTCTATTTAAAAGCAACTGAATCTTTTGACGACGTAATTCCTCTTCCGTTATGTAACGTGCTTCGTATAATTCATTGATGGTATGATTAAAATACGCACTTAAGCCACCAGATAAATACCCCACTGTTGCTTGTTTATCAATTAAAGAAATTTCTGCTTGGGGATATTTTTTCCTTGAAGCAATTGCTGCGGAAATACCTGCGAATGATGCACCAATAATCACAATTTTCATTTGTTTCCTCCTCTGTCAGGACCTATTATACTTCTCTCAGTTTATCATGATTAAAAAGAATGCTAAAGCAACAACTATAGTTTTCCCTTAAAATAATTATTTTTGCTGAGCGCATTGCTTTTCAAGCACTTTCATTTTCATTTATAATAAATGTTACTACTGTTTGAGGAGGAGTTTTCATGTCTGCAACAAAAGAGCAATTGGAACTATTTTTATTTTATTTATCTGAAACCCATACAAAAAGTTTATCTTTACATGACTTAGTTACAAGTCGACCACGCCCTGAAGAAGCGCGTATTTTATTAAATATTAACGAGGTTTTCACTTACTACCATAGCGCTCGTGTTCTCTACACAAGTGTTCCTGCTCTTGAAAACAACAAGTCTGAGCCTTTTTTCCAAGCCTTCGAAAATTTTTATTTTGAATTAAAACAACATTTTTTCAATGAAGAAGATGAAACCAATCAATTGAATGAACGTCTAGAGGAAATGAAAATTGCCTTTGAACAATTGACGGATGACTACAATGTTCTATAATAGAAGAGAACAATTCGTTGAGAAGGGGTCCTTATGAAGCAAGAAGAAGTGATTGAACGTTTAAAAGAAGAATTAAATTTGCCATTTTTTAATGGTACGCTAGAAGAAAAGAACTATTCTGAAGCAGATTATCAACAAATCAAGAAAGAGTTAATCCAATACTTTGATGATTATGTGCGAAATGTTGAAAATTAACAAGCTAAAACAACCTTTGATTTTAATAAAATCAAAGGTTGTTTTATTATTAAATAAAAAAAATAACAAAAAAAACCACCGGCAGTTTTGCCGATGGAAAAGGAGTATTTACTCAATAAGAGTAAAATGAAAAATAAAAAGGTTGTTGTTGGTATGAATTAATAATACAATACACTTTCTCTTTTGTCCATAAAAAAGACATGAAAAAAATATTAAATTCGTTAGTTATTTTTATTAGTTTTTTATTTTTTCAAAAGAATGTTGCTCATTCGCGTAATGGCAAAGGTTAATTCATCCGTTGCTTGATCCTGCTTTTCCTCTGAAGCATTAAATAAATCTGCATCAATACCTGTTTCTGGATCTGTTGCTAAAATCATTTCATTGCATCCTGCTACATATTCTGTATAAGCATGTTGAAATTTTTTGTGAATGCCAAGTACTTGTGGCGTTGGTTTTAATGTTCCGACTTTTTTGAGCATTAATTCATATTTTTCAGTACCTTCTTTAAATTTTGCTTGAATTTCTGCAATTCGTTCAGCTGTTAAATCATTCACTTTATTCTTATCAATCGCTTGACGAACTTCTTCGTAATATGGATTCATGACTTCGCCAATATCTTCTGTTGTTTTAACGATATCATTAATTGTTTGAACGTAAAATCCTAAATTTGGTCTCATAACCATCCCTCTTTTCCCTTTTCTCTTTCACTCCATTTTACACTTTTTCTATTCCATCTGACAAGTGGCACTTTTTCAGTCTTTATTCTTTTGATTTTTAACAGAGAAAACATAGTGAGGCATCGTTTTGCCACGGTATGTTTTAATGTATCGATCCCTAACAAGCATCTGGTTTCGAATAGCGACATTTATAGAGGCTAAGTTCGTATCACGAATCGTTGAAATAACTTCTGGAAAATTTAATACATCGAATGCGTACTGTTTTGTCGCTGCGGCAGCTTCAATCGCATACCCTTTGTGCCATTCTTTCACACATAAATGATAACCAATTTCTGTATAGCTCTCGCCTTTTACTAATTGATTGGTGAGTCCACACTCGCCGATGACTTCGCCTGTTCGCTTCTTCTCTAACGCCCATAAACCGTAGCCGTATTCTTGATAGGACTGTAAGTTCCACTTTAGCCAGTTTGCAACCTCTTCATCAGAAAAAGCGTGTTCATAGGCATACATCACATTTTCATCTTGCAAAAATTTTTTCAATTCCACTTTATCTTCCGACTGCCATTCTCTGACAATAAGTCGTTCTGTTTCGAAAATAATTTTCCGTTTCAAGCCCTTTCACTCCTTACATAAAGAAAAATTGACTGGTTTAAGTACCAGCCAATTTTCTTTTCTTATTTATTAAGCACCTTTACCTGCTTTACGTTGGAAGAACTTCACAATTTCCACAATTGGGATGATAGCAAAAGAAGTACCTGCTACAATTGCCCATTGATATGCATCTAAATGTGTGACGCTGAATAAATCATTAAATCCTGGAATAACAATCGTTGCAGCTAATAGCAAGAACGAAACAAGAATCCCATAGTTAAATGATTTGTTGCGGAATAAGCCAACTTTGAAAATTGATTGATAAATCGACTTCACATTAAAGGCATGGAACAATTGAATTAATCCCAAAGTAGCGAAGGCCATGGTTAAAGCATCGCCGTGTTGTAAATCATACAACGCTTGCGCCGATAAGTTTGTGTTAGCTACGGTATGTGCTGGGAACATAATTGACATTTTGTACACAATCAAAGTCAATGCCCCTTGCGTAATCCCTTGATAAACAACACTGCTTAAAACGCCGCCAGAGAAGAAGTTCGATTTTTTACCACGAGGTTCATGGCTCATCACATCACGTTCTGCTGGTTCCACACCTAACGCAATCGCTGGGAAAGTATCCGTTACTAAATTAATCCACAATAAGTGAACAGGTAACAAGGTATCCCAATTGAGCATTGTTGCAATAAACAAGGTTAATACTTCCCCTAAGTTAGCTGAAAGTAAATATTGAATCGTTTTTTGGATATTTGAGAAAACTTTACGTCCTTCTTCTACTGCCACAATAATTGTTGAAAAGTTATCATCGGCAAGGACCATATCTGAAGCACCTTTTGATACTTCTGTTCCGGTAATTCCCATACCAATCCCGATGTCAGCAGCTTTTAAGGCTGGGGCATCATTTACGCCATCACCAGTCATAGCAACCACTTTTCCTTCTTGTTGCCACGCTTTAACAATCCGAACCTTGTGTTCTGGTGAAACACGAGCATAGACAGAGTAGTGTCCCACGACTTGTGCGAATTTTTCATCTGACAATTCATTTAATTCAGCGCCTGTAATGACTGCATCGTCGTCGCCTTCTTTGATGATGCCTAAACGTGCCGCAATTGCTTCTGCTGTATCACGGTGGTCACCCGTAATCATAATTGGACGAATACCCGCTTCTTTCGCGACTTTTACAGCATCTGCAGCTTCTTTTCTTTCTGGGTCAATCATACCGACTAAACCAGCAAATGTTAAATCTTTTTCCACAAGTTCAGAACTCATTTCGGCTGGAATCGTCTCAACATATTTATAAGCCATTCCTAAAACACGTAAGGCTTGTTTCGCTAATGAGGTGTTTGTTTTCAAAATTTCTTGACGTTTTGTTTCATCTAATGGACTTGTTTCTCCATTTGATAAGATTTCCGTACAACGTTTCAATAATTCATCTGGTGCACCTTTGACAGAAACTAGGAAGCCACCTGTTTTTAATTCATGAACAGTAGTCATTAATTTACGATCAGAGTCAAAAGGAATCTCTGCCACACGAGGTTCAGCTGCTACTTTTTCGGTTACGTTAAACGCATGATCTAAACCAAATTGTACTAAGGCAGTTTCTGTTGGGTCACCAATTAATGAACCATCTTGAGCGATTTTTGTATCATTCGTAAAGTTCATGATTTTTAAAGCCATATTATCGGCAGGGATTTCTGTGGAAGCAGATAAAACTTGACCATCTGTATACAACGCTTCAACGGTCATTTGATTTAAGGTTAACGTACCTGTTTTATCTGAACAGATAATATCTGTACTTCCTAATGTTTCAACGGCTGGTAACTTACGGACAATCGCATTTTTCTTGGCCATTTTTTGGGTACCTAAAGCCAAAATAATCGTGACAATCGCTGGTAATCCTTCTGGAATTGCCGCTACAGCTAACGAAATTGACGTTAATAACATGTCAATCCATGAACGACCATTCATCATTCCTACCACAAACATCACCGCTGCAATGACTAAAATGGCAATTGTTAACATTTTACCCAATTGGTTTAAGTTTTGTTTTAAAGGCGTTTCCGTTTCTTGTTCGCTTGCTAGCATGCCAGCAATTTTACCGACTTCTGTATTCATCCCTGTGCCAACCACAACGCCAAGACCACGTCCATACGTCACATTACTATTGGAATAAGCCATATTGATTCGGTCACCGATACCAATATCGGTTCCCTCTAAGATGGTTACTTCTTTTTCAACTGGAACAGATTCACCGGTTAACGCTGCTTCTTCAATTTTTAAGCTATTCGCTTCCAATAAACGTAAATCGGCTGGAACGACATCCCCTGCTTCTAATAAAACAATGTCACCTGGCACTAATTCATCGCTTTTAACAGTAATGACGTGTCCATCACGGCGAACATTCGCATTTGGTGAAGACATTTCTTTTAATGCTTCAATGGCTTGTTCCGCTTTGGCTTCTTGGATGACCCCAAAGATGGCATTCAAGATAACAACCACTAAGATGATAATCGAGTCTACCACATCATGGGAAAAGACGGCTGAAATGACCGCTGCCGCTAATAAAACAATAATCATAAAATCTTTGAATTGCTCAAAGAATTTCACGGCAAGTGATTTTTTCTTCCCTTCATCTAGCACATTTTCCCCGTACGTTTCTAAACGCTTTTGAGCCTCCTGTGCACTTAATCCATCAGTTGTTGTGTTCATTTTCTCCAAAACAACTGTGTCGTCTTGTGCGTAAAACGCTTCAGACAATTGTGTTTTCTTTTCTTCTGACATGTTCTTCCTCCTCTATTTTTTGCAGCATCCTTCAAGTACTATTTTACATTTCATCAAAAATAAATGAAAAAAAATAGACTTGTGTATGCTACTTCGTCGAACATACATAAGTCTCACCGTTTAAGACAACACCAGAAATTGCTTTCGGAGTTGGTGATGTTGTCACAGCATAAATACTGTCAGTTACTCCCTCATGAAAAAACTATTTAACATTGATTGGAGAACCAATGTTATGAATAATTACTTAATTAGTATACCGTTTTCCACTCTTTTTTTCAAATAAAAGTTCTGCTCATTTGAAAAAAACTGAAATCCTTTCATTCGGATTCCAGTTTCTTGATTTGTATTCGTAAAATACGCTGTTGCCCCCGCTTTCGCGACCAACTAATAACCCAAGAAAGTAAGAAAAGACTAATCACGGTTCCCTCACGAACAAAAATCGGCAAATGATAACTAATGGACAATCCTAGTGCTAAACTGACACAAAAAATATCAACTAAATAACGATAAAACTGAAAACTATAGCGCGTTCTTTCAGAAATAAGTGTACAAAATTTTTCAATGGGAAATTGCAAAATACCTAGCGCAACTACCTGTCCTGTCCCGATTCCTGCTATGATTGTCCCTAAAATAAATAGAACAATTTTAACCAAATAATTTTGAAAAACAAGCGAACCAAATAATTGATATAAGAAAAAATTAATGACAAAACCAAAGCCAATTAACGCCACCAAAATAATCAAATAGTCCTGAATTTTACGCTGCTGATCTAACAACCAACACGTGCCTAAAAAAGCGAAATTGATAGCTGTGGTAACCGTCCCGACTTTTAAATGAGTAAGTGTTGCAAAGGTCACATTAAATGCATTAAAACTACTAACTCCAACGCCTGCTTGAATTGTCAAACTGATGCCCAATGCACTAATTAAATAAAAAAGAAACGATAGCACAATTTTTTTCTTCCACATTATAAAAACTCCTCTACTCTTGATACGTCTATTATGTGCTACAATAGAAGAAACAAATAGGAGATATCTCCTATTACAAGGAGAAAAAATGCTTAAAACAGCCTACCAAAGATCACCGAAACAAGAATTAGCTAAAAATACGCCTTTTTTTAATGAAACTGATTTAAAACACAGTTTTATTATCGATTTTGAAAATCAAGAATTCATTCATCACCAAGCAGAGCCATTAAATTATCTTTTTTATTTAATCAAAGGAAAAGCGAAAATTTTAAAAACAGAACGCAATGGCCGCCAATCCATTGTTCAGTTTTTAACGACAGGTGATTTAATTGGCGATTTAACATTAGTTCAAGCGGAAACGATAACCAAGGACGTTATCGCCTTAGGTGAAACCTGTTGTTTGGCTGTACCTTTAGCTTACGCAGAAACTGTTTTAAAAAAAAAGGTGCTTTTTATGCAGCAACTCAGCCATTATCTAGGAAAAAAAATGCTCCAACGGGTGGACCACTTTACAACGAATCAGACCTATGAACTAAGTTATCGGCTAGCGGAATTGCTATTGGTTGCCGCTAATCACGAAGATGTTTATAAAGAAAAACATACTGAGATTGCCGAATACTTAGGGGTTAGTTATCGCCATCTTATTTATACCTTCAAACAATTTCGAGAGCGCGGCTTTATTCAAAAACAAGGAACTACTTATCACATCAACCGCTTAGCGTTACATTCTTTTGTGCAAAAAATGAAGAGTTAAAGTGGTGGATTGTTGACAAATAGTGCGCTTCCCGCTACCCTATTCTTATTAATAAGAAAGAAGGGACAGCAATGGAGCAAGCATCATTTACTGTATCTAGTTGGCAAGAACAACCGATTGACAATCTTAATGAAAATTTCCCAGTGAATCAAGCGAGCGCTACTTATCAATTGTCGGGCGCCTTATCTGGGACAGCTTCTGTGGAATACTTAATGACTTATCAAGGCTCTTCAATGGCAGATGGGCTTGAAGCTGTGGCTCAAGTGGTCGGTTTCCTACATTTCGAAGGAACTTATTTAGGAAAAAAAGGCACCTTTACTGCTTGCGAAAAAGGGACGTTTACACAGGGTCTTTTAGACTGCCCAGGTGAACTATTTCAAGCATCAGATGAGCTTGCCGGTTTATCCGGTCGCTACACTTATGAATTTAGTCAAGAAGAAGCGCTTCTTCATTTAGACTTTGTATAATAAAAAATTTCAAGGAAAGTTGGTGACATTATTTTACTTATTTTAAATTTGGCGGTTGTAAAAGACAATGGGTGTTTTTGATTAGATTAAACTTTTAAGGAGAAAAATCATGAAAAACACCCGAAACACCGTCCCATCATTACTAATTATTATTTTGCTTGTGGGATTTCCACAAATCAGCGAGTCGATTTTCACACCTATTTTACCAGCGCTTAGTTCTGCTTTTAACATTCACGATAGCGTGGCACAATTAACCATGAGTATTTATTTTGTTGCCTTTGCCGTTGGCGTTTTATTCTGGGGAATTCTATCCGATACGATTGGACGTCGCCCAGCTATGTTATTAGGAATTTTATGCTATTTAATTGGAAATATTGGCCTTTTTTTGAGTCCGACATTTCCTTGGCTGTTATTCTTCCGTTTAATTCAAGCATTTGGTGCAAGTGTTGGTTCTGTTATTACCCAATCGATGATGCGGGAAAGCTTTAACGATCTTCAAAGAGGGAAAATTTTTGCTCAAACAAGCGCTGCCCTATCGCTATCTCCTGCCATCGGACCCTTAGTCGGCGGACTTGTTCAAACCTATTTTGGCTATCAGCATGTCTTTAGCACCTTAATTGTCATGGCTGTTCTATTACTTTTCTATAGTTTTTATCGTTTACCAGAAACCTTTCACTTAGGAAATACCTTAACGAAAGCGCCTTTTTGGTCCGTGGCGAAACGCCTTTCCTTCGACTCGAAAGTTTGGTGCTACGGCTTATTGATTGGGGGCATTAATGGTTTATTGTTTAGCTACTATGCAGAAGCTCCGTTTATTTTCATCAATCACTTTGGCTTTAGCAGTGTCCAATATGGCTTTCTTGGTTTAGTTTTAGCTGTGTCTAGTATTCTTGCTGCGGTTCTTATCAATTGGTTGCTAGGATATTGGTCAGCGGAAAAAATTGCCTTTGCTGGTTTGCTGCTAAGTATCTTTGCGGCTTGCTGTTTATTAATAATGACACAATTTGAAACAATCATTGGTCTTATTTTGTTTATTTTTCTCTTTTTCTTAGGGATTAATATTACTTTGCCCAATGCCTTAAGTATGGCCTTAAAAGGCTATGAATCTGTAATTGGTACTGCCAGTGGAATTTTTAGTTTTGTCTATTACTTGTTTGTTAGTTTCTTTACCTATTTGATTAGTTACTTTCACAATGGTACCATTTGGGTCTTGCCGCTTTACTTTTTAAGTTTTGCTTGTCTGTTAGCTTTCAGCTATTATGTCATTGTTTATCGTAAAACTTTAAAATAAAAATCAAAAAACACACGAATATTTCGTGTGTTTTTTTTAGCTAAAAAATTGATTTTCTAAACTATATTGCTTCCCTGAAACAATGTCATATTGAATCAGTCGGTATTCCTCATATAGTTGTTCTTGCTTTTTATTCATTTCTACTGTTTTTTTCCATTCCCCACCGAGATAGTAATTCCCCTTTTCAAAAGCAGGCAATTGTTCTTGTACCTCATTTAGCATAGCGTAAAATCCCGATTGCGGTAAGCCACTTTGTTGGAAAAGTGAGGGAGCAAAATAAAATGGACTAATGGTTGCTTGATGCTGATTTTTTTCTGTTAACTGGTTCGCCGTATCATACATTAGAAATTCTGTCTGGTGAAGGGCTGCCCCTTCATTCAACGCTTGAATGTTTTCATCATAAATACTTGGTAAGTGATCTCCCCAAAAAACGACTAATGTGCGTTTGGGCATTTTTTCGATTTCTTGTAGGAAATTTTTCAAAGCTTCGCTACTGTAGGCAATATCTTGCAAGTAATTATTGAGCGCGACTTGATTGCCGTTTCCTTGAGAAAAATAATTGGACGTTGTGTATTTATTTTCATAAGGCATATGTGTTTGCATAGTAACTAAATGAATGAATTGCGGTTGCTCTTTTTCTTTAAGTAGTGTCGTCACTTCCTGATACGCTGCTTGATCTGAAATGTAAGGATTATTTTCTAGTTTATCCGTATAGTTCATTGTTTTTTCATTGATAAATTGATCAAAACCTAAAATTTTATACACATCTTTTCGTTTATACATAGATGTATTGTACGGATGAATAGCCGTTGTTTGGTACTTTTGTTCCTTAAGTAATGAAACAATGGAAGGCAATTCCGTCATCTTAGGAATCATCATCGTATAAGGTGTAGTCATTTGGGCATTCAATAATTCCATCGAAAAACTTGTTAGGGCTTCAAATTCAATATTCGCAGTTCCGCCCCCGTAGTTTTGTGAAAGCATCTGGCCACTGTAAGTTTTATCAGCGATTTGCTGATAATCAGCTAAAGGGTTACCAATAATGGACAAACCTTTCAGATGATCTGGATTTGAAAAACTTTCACTCATGACAAACACAATATTTGGTTGCTCATTGCTCGGCACTGTTTTCGCCTCGGCCAACTTTTGATATTTCTGAGTAATTTCTGAAATAGCTTCTTTTGAATAACCCTTTGGTTGGTCCATAGCCTCTACTTTTAAATTATATAGAAAACCACCAATAAATCCTGTATTGTAGTAATTCATTTTTTGGCTGTAAGGAATCCATAACGCGGTTTTATTATAGGCTTTACGTAACAAATTTTGCGGATTGTTAAAATCACCAATATATGAAAATAGACCAATCGAAAGAACAAGACTTAACACACGAATCGTTTGTTTTTTCTTCGATAAAAAGAAACTTTTATAAAAGGCTTTTCCTAAGAAAAAAAGTGCTACACAACCTAACGCTACCACAAAAATAAACGGCCATAAACCAACCATTTCTTTTAATAAACTAACTTCTGTGATCATTTTTAAGTCGTCTGGGTAAATAGGTTCGACACGATAAAACATCTTTTGATAGTCCGCAAATCCTAAAACACCTATTATGACACTATATAAAAGAGAGCCAACTCCTAATGAACCTGCCAAACTACATAAAAAAAGTAAAAAAACGCTTAGCACAAAACAACCTAAGAAAAACTTTTCCGTATGCCACGAAAAAGCAAACTTGAAGGCTAAATCAACAGACAAGTTATTCTGACACCATTGCAAATATAAATTACTAAAAATAATTAATAAGATGAACCCGATTCCATACAAAAGGTAGCGGTAGGGCCATCGTCTAAATTTCTCAACTCTCTTTTTCACATCGATCTCCTATTCAAAAACTAGTAATGTATTTATTTTATGCTTCTTGAAAAAGAATGTAAAGAAGTAGCTAGCAAAGAAGTCTAAGGAATGGTAAAGAAAAAATGTTATTTGTTGCAAAAATAATTTTCCAGTGGTATAGTAACAATGGAATTTCGTTATCAGTTATCGTCGCCTTTTTAGAGTACTTTATGAAAGGAGAATAACTATGACTTACAAAGTAAAAAACATTCAATATCGTATTCAATTAGACACAGACAAAAATATTTTCATTGTTTTTGATGCAAAAAATGAAAGTAAAACAGCAACTGGTCACACAATTGAAGAAGCAATTGCACACTTAAAACAATTAAACTAAGGAGTGACAAACATTTCCATGCAAGACCCTTTAGGTAGTTATTTAAGCTAAAAGCCGTTTAGTAAAGAAAAAATACTAGACGGTTTTTTTGTATCCTCTTCGCCTTTTATTTTTTACATAGTATACTGAAACAAACGGAGGTGTTTTTATATGACCATCATTGCAAACTATATTCGCCAGCAACCCCAACATCAAACACAGTTAACAGAAATCTACCAAGCAATTTTAGCGGTTGTTCCTCAGGAGACTACTGAAAAAATCGCTTATGGAATGCCGACCTTTTACTTAAATGGCAATTTAGTGCATTTTGCGGCGGCCAAGCAACATTTAGGTTTCTATCCTACGCCATCAGCCATCCAACGTTTCAGCAAAGAATTACGCCCTTTTAAAACCTCAAAAGGTGCCATTCAATTTCCCTACACGCAAGAGTTACCTCTTTCATTAATACAGGAAATAGTTAAATTCCGTGTACAAGAAAACATGAAGAGCGTGGGACAAAAATCACTTTGAATTTTTGTCCCACGCTCAAAAACTGATAAACGGCGGGAACAGAAGCAACTCCTTCGGAAATAAGCCGAAATTCTCCAAAAATTAAAGAACAATTTTCGGAAATTCCTTCTTATTTCTCGGAGTTAAACACTTCTGTCCCGACCTCTTCATGTTCTTAAAATTTTTTCCATCGCTTTTCCCTTGGCCAATTCGTCGATTAATTTATCTAGGTAACGGATTTTTTGCATTAAAGGATCTTCAATTTCTTCCACGCGATAGCCACAAATTACGCCTTTGATCAATTGGGCGTTTTCATTAAAATTGGGTGCTTCTTCAAAAAATGTTTCCATCGTTACTTTTTGAGCCAATTGTTGTTGCAAGCCTTTTTCATCATAACCAGTTAACCAGTAAATAATTTCGTCAACCTCCGCTTGCGTTTGATTTTTACGTTCTGCTTTTTGGATGTATAGCGGATAAACACTGGCAAAGGTCATTGTATAGATTTTCGGTTTTGTCATTGGTTTTCCTACTTTCTGAAGTATTCTCTCTTCAGTCTACCACAGGCTTACTGGAAAAAGAGGCTATTTTGTCTTAGTAATCAAATTGACGATAATAACGACGAATCTCTAATGGGTGACAATTTAATTTTTCTACATGCGCATCAATGCGTTGCGTTACCGCATGCATTAGGAGAAATGAAACAACTCGGCCACGATATTTTTCACTAATTCCTGGAAGTTCATACGCTTTCGAATCAATAATTGTATAATTGGCACAGATTTTCGGCAATAATTTTGCTACTCGTTCTGCCAATGGTCGTTGCTCGTCTTCTCCGATAAACAACGTTACTGGTGTAGTTTCATCTACAATTTCTAGCGTCCCATGTAAGAACTCTGCTGCATGAATTGATTTTGAGCGAAGCCAACTTTGCTCTTCCCAATAGCACATTGCATAAGAATAGACCGCTCCCCATTGGTTCCCTGCGCCAATAAAATAGTGAATGCTATCATGACGATGTTTTTCCGCAAAAGCTAAGCCAAACGCATCGGCACTTTTTTCAGCTTCAGCTAAACCTGTAGGCAAATATTCTTCCAATTCTTGGTAATAATTTTCGTAATCTGTAAATTCGTTGTTTTTTTGCATTAAACGATCAGCTACCATAAAGAACTTGATTTGCTCAGTTCCTGGGGCTGGATAAGTCACCACATAATCACATAAATCTGCTAAAAGACTATCTTTTGCATCAATAAAACCAAATAGCGTTGCGCCGACCTTTTTGATTTCTTGAACGGCTTGCACCACTTCTTGTGTTGTCCCAGTAACGGAAGACAAGATGACGAATGATTTTTCTGTTAAACGTTTATTGCCTGTTGTGTAATACTCAGCAGCATGTTGAACATAGATTGGTAAATTACTTTTTCCATTCGCATAAGTAACTGCTTGCATGGCTGAAGCATAAGTACCGCCGATTCCTAAATAATAAACCGCATCAAATCCTTTCGTCCAAACTTGATCAACAACTTTTTCAACATCTGAACGCAAGGCTAAGGCACCTCGTATGTCTTTGATTTGTTGTTCTTCATTAAATTTTAACATGACTGATTTCCCTCTTTCTTTGCTATTTTACTTTTTAGGACACAATCAAAATCATCAAAAATCCGTTGAGATAAATCAATTCCTTTACTTGTAGCTACTTGATACGCCAAATATTGAAATGGAATAACTAACAATAAAGGACTAATTTTTTCTTCGACATCACTTGCTAAATCTAACGTATTTGATGCTCTCGTTGAACGCGTTGTAATTGTGTAACATTGGCCAACATAACTGGCTAGATAATTTTTCAAGGCTTGGCTACGTGCTTGAATAGGACTTTGATTTTCAATAAAAAACAAAAGATGTGTAGTATCCGCTTCAAGATAAGGCCCATGCATATAGGCTTCGACTTCAAATCCTTGGGAAGGTAAGCGAACTGTTTCTGTAAACTTCGTCTCAAACTCTTTCGCCGTACCAATATTGGGCCCATAACCAATTGCGATAAATCGTGTCCCCTCTGTTAATTCTTTTTTCGTTTTTTGCCAAAATTGTTCGGTTTTATAAATCACCGAATCGATTTCCTGAATTGCTTTGGCAAGTTTTGCTAATTCTTCTTCAACCTCTGCTTTTGTTAATTGATGCTTTTGATAGCCCAGTTTCAATCCAAATAGAAATAAATTTAAAAGTGTTGCCGTATAGCCTTTTGTGACAAAACCAACTGTTTCAAGCCCCATTTTTAAATCCAGGACTTCATCCACAACCTCCGTAATCGGGCTGGTGACATCACTTGTCAAGGCCACTGTTTTTACAGACGTTTGGTTTTTAATTTTTGCAATGGCATCAATTGTTGAAGCACTTTTACCACTTTGCGAAACCGCTACGACCAGATCAAACCGATCATCCACTTTGCCATAATGAGCAAAATTGAACGGCTCTTGGATTTCCACATAAATAGGCGCCACTTCTTCAAGGTAAACTTTAGCCGCCTGACAAGCGTTATGTGACGAGCCAGTTGCTAAAATTAGACAGTGCGTGACCTTTGAAACGTCTGTATCAGTTAATTGAAATTGGTTAAGAATCTGAGTTAGAGCTGCTTGCTCCTCATTTATATAATCCAGCATCGTTTTCATATTTTGCCTCCTAAAATAGACCAATTAATGAGCCAAGAATTCCGACAATTGCCATGCCACCTAAAATCGCTAAAGGTTTTACTTCTTTTTTCAATAAATAAAAAACAAAACCAAAAGATGCAAGCGGTAATAATTTAGGCATGATATCGTCAAAGATACTTTGAACCGTGACTGCATTTTTCCCACTTCCGCTGATTGTAATCGGGATAGTTAAATCAATCATGGAGGCGGTCATAGCACCTACCACCATCAAGCCAATTATTGAAGCGCCTAATGTGAGACTTTCCATCATGCCATTTGCTTGAATTTTTTTGAGAAAACCAGTTCCTAATTTATAGCCCCAACGATTTAGTAAATAACGAACAATCACATGGGGGACGTTAAAAATGAGTAAAAATAGAATTGGCCCTAACAAATTCCCTTGTAAAGCTAACGAAGTTCCAACACCTGTTGCAATCAAGCGTAAGGTTCCCCAGAAAAAGGAATCACCTAAACCAGCTAAAGGTCCCATTAACGAGGTTTTAATACTATCGATTGTTCCAACTTCAAAATTTTCGTCCAGAACATTTTCTTCTTCCATTGCAGCATTAATTCCTAAAATAAACGTCACGATATGCGGCGTGGTATTAAAGAAAGCAAGATGCCGTTTTAAAGCTGCCGCCATCTCTTCTTTTTGAGGATATAATTTCTTTAAAATAGGGATCATGGCATAGACATAAGCCATATTCATCTGACGTTCATAATTCCATGAAAATTCCATTTGAAATGAACGCAAAAAGACTTGATTAAGTTCTTTTTTTGTAATTAAGTTTTCTGTCTTAGTTTTAGAAGTCTTCGTCATCATCAATTACCTCCCCACTTGTTGTTTGTATTGTTTCATTCTTTCCTTTGGCATAATTCATGATATTCACAACAATTACTGCTGTAATGGCACCCAAAATTGCTACTCCTGTTACAGGTAACTTAAAGTAGGCCATTAAGACGAAGCCTAAAAAGAAATATGGCGCCACTTGTTTGTTAATCAGTAAGCGTGCAAGCATCGCAAATCCTAGCGCTGGAATAATCCCCGTTGCAACAGACAACCCATGTTGAATAAATTCAGGGATCAGATCAAGTAAGCCTTTAATGGTGTTGCTGCCCACGGCAAATGAAATAGTTACAATGAGCGCTAGCATGAACGATAAGCCAAAGCCTGCAAGTAAATGCATGCGCTCCACCCCTTTATATGCTCCTTCTTCAGCATACTGATCAGCTTTTTGACTCATGATTGGGATGAGCAAACCCAAATAAATATTTTTAAGAATCAACGTTAACGTTGCGATTGGCAAGCCTAAGACTAAGGCTGTTTCTGTTCCTGCGCCAGCAGTAATAGCAAACGCTGTACCAAGAATCCCACCAGTCACTACATCAGGTGGGATTGATGCGCCCACTGAAAAAGAACCGATGAAAGCTAACTCTAAGGTCGCGCCCATGATTACGCCCGTTTTGACATCACCTAATACAATTCCGACAAATAAACCGGTTACAATTGGTCTTGAAAGCAACGAGGTTCCTAAAGCATATTCCGACTGCGCAATAAAAGCGATGCAACCTAAAAGAATCGCTTGTCCTATCATTTGTATTTCTCCTTTCTACAAGACATTTAATACTGCTACTTTTTTGTCATTTGGGACTTGTCGAATTTCAACTTCACAACCATTTGCGACCAATTCTTTAACCATTTTTTCTTCATCCGGTGTGATATTAATTGCTTTAGAAATGTTTCGAGTATTTTCCCTTACTTTCATCCCTCCTAAGTTAATTTCTTTTATTTCTGGATAAGCAGTAGCCAATCGATAAGCATCTTCCACACTTTCAACTACAATAAAAAGTTTGTATTTTTCTGTAACACCACTTTTTAGTGCGGCAATCGCATCTTCAATCGTTTTAATGACCAGTTTTACTCCTGCTGGTTTAGCTAGCTTAATAGTTGTTTTTCGAATATCATTTTTAGGTACGTCATCATTTGCGATTAAAATACAATCGGCGCCTAAGCCTTGGGTCCATGAAAAAGCCACTTGACCATGTAACAAGCGATGATCGACTCTTAACAATTTAATCATTTCATTTCCTCCTAAAATTCTTCTTCTAAAATTTCTTTACTAGATAACTCGTTACAATAACAAAGACTTTCTTGTCCGTTTTCAACGGCACGTTTTACTAAATCAACTAATGAATCAACAGTATTTATTTGGGTATATATTTCAATTAACGTTGCTAAATTTAATCCTGAAATTAAATGCATTGCTTGTTTCCCCACATAATTAAAGAATTCGTTATTCACGCTTCCGCCAAATAGGTCTGTAATCACAATTAATTCATTTTGTTGATTGTTCTTTAAAATGTCTTTGACCGTCTTGATTAAATCATAAGGTTGTTCCATATAAGCGCAAAGACATTCCACATTCTTTGTTTCACCACAAATTAAAGCTAATGATGTCTGAATCCCTGCAGCGAAATTACCATGTGTTGCCAGAATAATTTTACGTTCCATTTTCTTCACCTCACTTACTTCTTTATATAGCAAAAAGAGTGCCAAAAAAGTGGCACTCCCTCCTTTTTATTTTAAAAATCGCTTTCTGCG
The DNA here is from genome assembly GCF_018919685.1 of Enterococcus sp. S183_ASV_20. Taxonomy (NCBI): domain Bacteria; kingdom Bacillati; phylum Bacillota; class Bacilli; order Lactobacillales; family Enterococcaceae; genus Enterococcus; species Enterococcus sp. S183_ASV_20. The sequence continues at coordinate 43,528 of NZ_JAHLRI010000004.1, read as the reverse complement.
TTGTTAAACTCCGTTTTTCCAAACAACACATCATAGACATAAAAAAGCTCCGATTCAGGTATATTGACACTATAAACTTTTTCAATGACACTAAACGCCTCTTTTAACTCTTGCAAGACCGTTCTTTGACACTGCTTTAGTTGTTCGGCGCCATTATAATTTTCAATAGGTTCATTCCGGATTAATCGTTCAATTAAACAACTGACATGGACATATACCGCTAATTTACGATCATTTTGAATTGTTTGTTGCCACCGCTCTTCTAATTGAATTAAAAAGACTTCTACTTGTCGAATAATTTTTTCTGTATCTAAAATCGTCACTGATTGAATGACCCGATCTAATGAAAAGTTCCGAATCAACTCATGATTTACATAGGACAGCATATCTTTAGTTAATTCTCTCTTTGTCCATTCTAAAAGGGTCGTAATTCCTTTTCCTGCAATCAACTCTTCTAAAGAGATGTACGGGAGGTCATTTGAAGACGGGTTGTTTGTACCGATGATGCCGACAATCTCATATTCTGTAAAACTTTCTTTGATCGACTCTGCATTACGTAATTGATTATACTCACAAGGAATAATCTTTAATTGTGCTTCCGCAGGTAAACTTTTTTCAAGTAAATCTCTAATTTTAACGGCTGTGCCAATTCCGGTACTACACGTTGTTAAAATGACACGTTCCGTTTTATTTTCAGGTAATATGATTTCCCATTCATTTGGATGAACTGTTAACGCTTTTTGGGGCAATTCTTCAAAAGAAACTTCGTCTTTAATGGCTTCTCCTATAGACAGAGCTAAGCTTGTTGTTACATTATTCATTAATAAAAAAGGACCTTCTTCTTCTGCCGGAAAATACTGATAAATTTCTTTCAATGAACCCATATCAAAAAGAATTACTAAACCATTCCTCGTTTCTTGACGTTCCATATAGTGAATTAAGTGTTCGGAAATTTTTTTGGGAGTAACATTTAACGGCATGTCAAACGATTGAAAAATTGGCACATTTAACAGCCGATTTGCAACATTCGCAATACTACTTGCTGTGGCATATCCGTGGGCAACAATCACCGCTTTCGGATAGTGACTTTCCTTTACTGAACCCGAATAGTGAAGATAAATGGTGACAATAATTCGATCCATCTGGGATAGTTCAATATCTAATGAACGTTTCACTAAAGTTAACAGTTGTTCAGCGTAGCCATAACTAGTTGCTAATTTGGTTTGAACTTCTGTTAAAAGTTCGTCAATGACTGTTGTAGGTTCTTTTTCTGGAAACCAATCAATACATCTTCGTTGAAACAGATAGGTGCTTAATGCATAGACTAAACTGCCATTAAACCGAATTTGATAAGACGATTCAATCGTTTCCAATAATTGACGGATATTTTGCGTAATAAACAATAGCATTTCGTGATTTTTCTCTCGCTTCTTTTCAAATAATAAATCATCGAATAAGCGTTCAATTTCTTTCGAGATGTCGTTATTGGCAGTGGAAAGATGATGATGGTGAGAGACATAAAGACGAAGGATTCGTTCATAACTCTGGATAATTTTTCTTTGCGCAAGCTCTGTTTCCTCTAACAAACTAACCAGATTTGTTTGCTCATCTAAACGAATAGGCAATTCATTTTCATCAGGAGTTAGTTTGATTGATTGATCCAAAAATTCTTTCGGTAGATCGTGTAAAGTGATTGGAATAACATGTTTGTCAAGATTGACGGCAAAGCTGCGTGCAGTAATAATTTTTATATTATTTCTTAATTCACCTACATTGCCTACATAATGGTGATTTTCTAAAAGTTGGATAACTTGTGGCGTGATAGTAACTACTTTTTGAATAGCTTGCTGTTCCTCATAAAATGCTCGCATAATTAATTGTTTTCTTTCCGCTTGAGTGCGTTCAGCAAGACTTGGGATTTTAATTTGAATAGGAATTCGTCTTAAAAATGTCGTTAAAAAGGTGCTAGAAATTTCTTCAGTTGTGGCAAAGCACAACCGACACGTAACAGGAATGGGCCGATTGGTTTCACCCATCCGATAAATGATACCCTGATCTAAAAATGTAAACAATTTTTCCTGCCCTTCAGGACTCAAACGATGAACTTCATCTAAAAATAAAACGCCCCCTTCTGCACTTTGAAAGGCTCCAATTTTATCGGAATCTGCTCCCGTAAAAGCGCCTTTAAGATGCCCAAATAATTGACTAGTTAAAAGCTCTGGATTGTTGGCATATTGCGCACAATTAACTGTCACAAAAGGTGCTGAATCGTCAAGTAGTTCTTTTGAAAGACAAAACTGATAATATAAGGATGCTAAAAAACTTTTACCCGTACCACTTTCACCTGTAATTAAGACAGGCAATCCACCACCAGGATAAAGCGCTGCCATTTTTAATTGTTCGATGGTCTGGGCTAAACTACCGCGATAACCAATGACCGACTGAAAAAAATCACTTTTGCGATCAAAAACAGGCTGTTCATCGATCATTTCTTGGAAACTTTGATAAACAGTTCTTTTTAAAAGATAGTTTTGTTGTTGAAACGCTTCTTTATGAAAAAAGTAAACTGGCCGTGTATTGATCTTAACTAGAATCCCTTCTTCGTTTAACTGATTTAAATAGTGACTAGCTGTATTTCGTTTGATAGAAAATGTCGTTGCAATATTGCTTGCTGTGAAAATTTCACTGACTAAAGATGGTTCAAAAAAAGCTGTTTGATTGCGTAAATAATCAACAATTTGCATTTTTAACATAAAATCACCTCTCATTTATCATAACGTACCTAAAAAAAACGTCAATATTCAAAATTTTTTTTGTTATTTTTCTTTATATAAGGAGCCCATTTTTTATGTTATTTAATCACAGGAACCTGATTCTATCATTGCAGAATAGGTTTTCATTCAGTATACTGTAAATAGAGGAACAAGAAACGAATTGGATAATTAGGCACTGAAAGAACGCACCACCGTTCTGAATGTTTCGAAACACACAACAGGTTATCGAAATGGCCATTGGAGAAAAATTCCTTTTTCTCCGAGGTTAGCGATTGTGACATGTTGCAATCGTTTTTTGTCCTTAAAATGTTGAGAAAAAGAAAAAAGGCACTTTGCATGTCAGCACCACCTGACAAACAAAGCCCTTCATAGACAGCACAACCTATCTATTCCAGTTGCCTTTTTTGCTAGTTACACTAGCTAATTTTAGTGTACCCGATTTTCAGTGAAATTACTAGCATCTTTAAAATTTTTACTGAAACGATCAGCCTGTGCAATGAACTAGTTTTCTTCAGCGGCGGCAACCGCTGAGAAGCTTTTTCTCAAATTTTAAGTGAATAATGTATCATAAACTTTTTTGGCATATCCATCCGTCATATTACATACAAAGTCCACCGCCATTTTCAAACGATAATAGTCTTTTTCTGCTTCTGTAGCGTTCTTTGCTTCTCTTCTATACAACGCTTTCGCGCTTTCCGAAATATTATTAAAGATTCGCTCCTCATACTTATTCATGGAAACTTTTTCGTATTTTAGTACGACTGGAACAAATTCATCTAGTAAACGATTGATGATATTGAAGCCCAATACCTCTTGATCCAAAATTGTTTTTGTTTGAAAAACATAGGCTCTAGAAAAGTTTTTTAATGCCTGAAAGCATTTCACTTCATCACAATCTTCAATGATAATTTCATTATGATAGATACCTCTCATAATTAAGTCATAATGATTAGCAAAATTTTTCGCTACGCTTTGACAAACAGCTCTTTGTGTCTTTCTCAAAAATTCTTGTAAGGTAGCTTCTTCTGTTTTATCTTTTTCTAACATTAAAAATTTTTTTGTTCCTGTTTGCCCATCAACAAACTGCTTTAAATCTTGATAGCTGTATAAACCATAATTATAGGCATCTTCGATATCTGAAAAAGTATAGGCGATATCATCTGAAGCTTCTAACAAAAAGACTAATGGGTGTCGCTTATTTTGTGTTCCTGTCGCAAATTTAATGGCGTTAAACACTTGTTTTTCCGAGTAAAAATAGCCAACTTTTTTAGACAAAAGCTGTTGCTTATTTAATTGATCTGAAGATGCCGTATATTTGATAACTGTATCTAATGTCGTGGCGGTTAGTTTCATTCCTGCTTTAGAAGTCCCATTATCATGATGCAGTTTTGTTAAAAGTCGGATGGTTTGAGCGTTTCCTTCAAAGTTAAGAAAATCATTTTGTTGTTGCTCCGAAAAATCAGACCAACAAGCATACAAAGGACCATTTTTTTCAAACCAAATACGAATGGCTTCTTCCCCAAAATGTCCAAAAGGGGGATTGCCGATATCATGGATTAATGCAGCTGTTTCTAACAACCGATAGCATTCTGATAATTCCATAACCTCAATGTTTCGTTCGTTCAACTGTGAAATAACTAATCTAAGTATATCCCTGCTATGCATTGCTACTTCTAAGCTATGTGTTAAACGCGTTCTTACAAAATCATTACGTTCTAAAGGAAAGACTTGTGTTTTGTCTTGTAAACGTCTAAATGCATCACTTTTAATTACTCTTACTCTACGATAGTCACTATCAAAAGATTTACGAAGTTCTGTGGCTAAATCAACTTGCTTATTTAACCAGTCATTTTGATATTGTTTACCATTATCAGAAATACGATATGTACCAACCAACTGACGCCAATTCATTTTCATTTATTACCTCCTCCAATTACTCTACCTTCTCTAAATAAGAGACGTAAATATTTTTACATTTACCAATATCACTAAATTCCCGATTGTTATACGCCTTATCCTTTTTCAATTTAAACCGCACTTTTTCGCCTTCTTGAAAAGTTCCCCACGTAAGAAAAAAGAATAGCCAATGGCTTTCATCCTCTGATAGCGTGTCTAAACCTAAACTTTTAGGCTCAATTAAGCTAGGTAATTTAAAACAGTCATACACCCCTTTTGCTGTGCCATACACAGGACGATGAGTGCTAAGAGTCGTTTCAAAATATCCCTTTTCATCAGGTTTTAAATAACTTGCTTGCCGAATCAGTTGTGTCAGTTTATTTTGGAATGGCTGAATATTTTTTTCAACGTTTAGTTCAAAATCTGGCTCAGCTTGTACATCTGTGTCATGAGATAACTTTTTTAATAAGCAGTTTATTTCATTAGTACTTGTCTTATCATTAAACGCAATCGCCAAACGCTCACTACTAATAACACCTTTCATATCTTTCATAGAAAAATTATTTAACGCAATTGGATAGTGTTTATCTGATAGCATCCAAGAAGCACCCATTTCGTTTAAACATGGAATACTCTGATAATAATGATCAGATAAAAAATACAGCATGACAGGTTGATTAGTTAGCTCCCTTTTAATCGTGTCAAAAATTAATTCTCCTGGCTGTACACCTGTTTCAATAGTGGAACTATAAAAAATATCCTGTGTTCGAAACCCAAACTTTTTCAATAATTGGATAAACGCATCCACATATTCTTGATCCTTTGAACTATGACTAATAAAAATCTTTTTCCCATTGCTCACTACTCAACATCCTCCAAGTTAAATTTGTGTTTTCATTTTTTTGTGAAATTCTATACTATTTCTTTAAGCGTACAGCGTTATCTGAAACCAGTCAATACTAAAATTATAAAATAACAATTATTTTGTTTTATTAAATTTTTATATAATGTTGTTTTTTTAATGTTTTGTTATTTTTAAACAAGTGATTATAGAGCGATGTACGGTTGAAGTTATTTCTAATCTATTTTTTTCAATATTTTTATAAATATAAAAAAACACGCCTTTCTTTGCAGAAAGGCGTGTTTTTACGTCCGAGTATAAGGAGAATTGGTTCATTAACCAATTGTCCCTTTAAGCGTTATTCATTAAATGAATTATTTGTTTTTTAAGTTGTAGAAAGATTTTAAGCCTTTGTATTCAGCTACATCGCCTAATTGATCTTCAATACGTAATAATTGGTTGTATTTAGCAATACGGTCAGTACGGCTTAATGAACCAGTTTTGATTTGGCCAGCGTTTGTTGCAACAGCGATATCAGAGATTGTTGAATCTTCTGTTTCACCAGAACGGTGAGATACAACTGCAGTGTAGCCAGCTTCTTTAGCCATTTCGATTGCTTCAAATGTTTCAGTTAAAGTACCGATTTGGTTAACTTTGATTAGGATTGAGTTAGCGATACCTTTTTCGATACCTTCAGCTAATTTAGTTGTGTTTGTTACGAATAAATCGTCACCAACTAATTGAACTTTGTCGCCTAATACTTCAGTTAATTTTTTGAATCCGTCCCAGTCGTTTTCGTCTAAGCCGTCTTCGATTGAAATGATTGGGTATTTAGAAACTAATTCTTCGTAGAATGCGATCATTTCTTCAGTTGTTTTTTCGCCTTCGCCTGAGTCAGCTAAAACGTAAACACCTTTTTCTTTGTCGTAGAATTCTGAAGAAGCAGCATCCATAGCAAGAACAACGTCTTTACCAGGAACATAGCCAGCTTTTTCGATAGCTTCGATGATTACTTCGAAACCTTCTTCGTTTGAACCTAAGTTAGGAGCGAAACCACCTTCGTCACCTACTGAAGTAGCTAAGCCGCGACCTTTTAAGATTGAAGCTAATGCGTGGAATACTTCTGCACCCATACGTAAAGCTTCTTTGAATGTAGGCGCACCTACAGGCATGATCATGAATTCTTGGAAGTCAATACTGTTGTCAGCATGTGATCCACCATTGATGATGTTCATCATTGGAGTTGGTAATACTTTTGTATTGAATCCGCCTAAGTAATGATATAAAGGCACTTCTAGGTAATCAGCAGCAGCACGAGCTACGGCGATAGACACACCAAGAATAGCGTTAGCACCTAATTTACCTTTGTTAGGAGTTCCATCTAAATCGATCATTGCTTTATCGATAGCCATTTGATCGCGTACATCGTAACCGATGATTGCTTCAGCAATGATGTTGTTTACGTTATCTACAGCTTTAGTAACACCTTTACCTAAGTAACGAGCTTTGTCGCCATCACGTAATTCAACTGCTTCGTATTCACCAGTTGAAGCTCCTGAAGGAACCATTCCACGGCCGAAAGCTCCGCTTTCAGTGTAAACTTCTACTTCGATTGTTGGGTTACCGCGTGAGTCTAAGACTTCGCGTGCGTAAATATCAGTAATAATTGACATGTTTTGTCTCTCCTTTGAGTTTGTATTTATACTAAGGGGATTCCCTCATGTATGATTGTAGTTAATTCTCGCAAACTATGCAAACATTTTTTTGCAAAAGTCATTGAGAAAACGTTACCGTTAGTGATTTCTTATTTTACAGCATCTAATAAAGCTAGGAATGAGTCTGCTTCTAAGCTTGCGCCGCCGACTAAAGCACCGTCAACGTTTTCTTTTGCCATATATTCAGCGATGTTTTCTGGTTTAACAGAACCACCGTATTGAATACGAACAGCTTCAGAAACTTCTTTGCCGTATAATTTTTCAACTGTTGAACGAACAACACCACAGATTTCATCTGCAATATTAGCATCTGCAGATTTACCAGTTCCGATTGCCCAGATTGGTTCGTAAGCGATAACCATTGAAGCAACTTGTTCGTTTGATAAACCAACTAAGCCGTTAGTGATTTGACCTTCGATCCATTCCGCTGTTTTACCAGCTTCATACGTTTCTAAAGTTTCACCACAACAGAAGATTGGTGTCATACCATTTGCAAAGATTGCTTTGGCTTTTTTATTGATATCTTCATCTGTTTCGTGGAAATATTCGCGACGTTCAGAGTGTCCGATAATCACATAGTCTACACCTAAATCTGCAATTGCAGCTGGTGAGTTTTCACCAGTGAAGGCACCAGCGTTTTCCCAGTAGCAGTTTTGTGCAGCTAATTTCACTTCAGAATCTTTTAGGTTCCAAGCTAAAGGAGCTAAGAATAATGCTGGAGATCCAATCACAGCGTCAACAACGTCGTTTGATGGAACAGCATTTTTTACTGCTTCTGCAAAGCTTTGTGCTTCGCTTAAAGTTTTGTTCATTTTCCAGTTACCAGCGATAATTGGTTTGCGCATGAAAAGCACATCCTTTTCTTTTTTTAAAAATATTGTCTTTTAAACTGATTATTTATCGTTAATAGAAGCTAAACCTGGTAAAGTTTTGCCTTCTAATAATTCTAAACTTGCTCCGCCACCTGTTGAGATGTGAGAGAATTTGTTTTCGTAGCCTAATTGAATTGCTGCAGCAGCAGAGTCCCCGCCACCGATGATTGTTGTTGCGTCTTCTAAATTAGCAATCGCTTCACAAACACCAATTGTTCCTTTGGCAAAGTTACTCATTTCAAATACGCCCATTGGTCCATTCCAAACAACTGTTTTCGCACCTTGTAATTCGTTAGCAAATAATTCAATTGTTTTTTCACCAATATCCAAGCCTTCTTCATCATCTGGGATTTCAGTTGAAGGAACCGTGTGGAAAGGAGCGTCATTGCTGAACTCTTTAGAGACAACTGTATCAACCGGTAAAACTAATTTGTCGCCAGCTTTTTCCATTAAGCTTTTCGCTAAGTCCACTTTATCTTCTTCAAGTAAAGATAAACCAACACTATAGCCTTGTGCTTTCATGAATGTGTAAGCCATACCGCCACCGATTAAAATTTTATCGGCTTTTTCAATTAGGTTTTCAATGACAGCGATTTTGTCAGAAACTTTAGCGCCACCCAAGATTGCTACGAATGGACGTTTTGGATTTTCAACAGCTTCGCCGATGAATTTAATTTCTTTTTCCATTAAGAAACCAGCAACTGTTGGGATACCAGTTGAAGCAATTCCAACGTTTGAGGCATGTGCACGGTGTGCAGTACCAAAAGCATCATTGACAAATACATCGCCTAAAGAAGCCCAGTATTTACCCAATTCAGCGTCATTGCCGCTTTCTTTTTTGCCGTCAACATCTTCAAAACGAGTGTTTTCAAATACTAAAACGTCGCCATCTTTCATATTGTTAACAGCGTCTTCTAATTCTTTACCACGTGTTTCTGGAACAAAAGTAACTGGTTGACCTAGTAATTCGCTTAAACGTTCAGCCACTGGTTTTAATGATTTGCCAGCTTTGTCTTCTTCTGTTTTTACACGACCTAAATGAGAGAAAAGAATTGCTTTTCCGCCATTTTCAATCACGTATTTGATTGTTGGTAAAGCCGCTACGATACGATTATCGTTTGTGATCACGCCATCTTTTAACGGAACGTTAAAGTCAACACGGACAAGGACTTTTTTGTCTTTTAAATCTACATCTTTAATTGTCTTTTTAGCCATGAGTAGACCTCCTGTATTGTCAATTTTAGGATTTTTCTTTTTTAAAAAAAGAAAGCGGAGAAGCGCGTTGCTTCCCCGCTTATTATTTCACAATTGTTCAAATTTCACTAATGATAAGAATGAATCTTATAAGTTAGCGAAGTATTCTAAAGTACGAACTAATTGAGCAGTGTATGACATTTCGTTGTCATACCAAGCAACAGTTTTAACTAATTGTTTGTCGCCAACTGTCATCACTTTTGTTTGAGTTGCATCGAATAATGAACCGTAAGTCATACCTACGATATCAGAAGAAACGATTTCGTCTGTGTTATAACCATAAGATTCGTTAGCAGCTTTTTCCATTACTGCATTTACTTCATCAACAGTAACTTCTTTGTCTAATACAGTAACTAATTCAGTTAATGAACCAGTTGCTACAGGAACACGTTGAGCAGCGCCATCTAATTTACCGTTCAATTCTGGGATTACTAAGCCGATTGCTTTAGCAGCACCAGTTGAGTTAGGTACGATGTTTGCAGCAGCAGCGCGCGCACGACGGAAGTCGCCTTTAGGATGTGGTCCGTCTAATGTCATTTGGTCACCTGTGTAAGCGTGGATAGTTGTCATTAAACCTTCAACAACACCAAAGTTGTCATGTAAAGCTTTAGCCATTGGAGCTAAGCAGTTTGTAGTACAAGAAGCGCCTGAAATTACAGTTTCTTCTCCAGTTAATGTTTCATGGTTTGTGTTGTAAACGATTGTTGGTACATCGTTACCACCAGGAGCTGAAATAACTACACGTTTTGCACCAGCAGTTAAATGTTTTTCAGCAGCTTCTTTAGAAGTAAAGAAACCAGTACATTCTAAAACGATGTCTACGCCTAATTCGCCCCATGGTAATTCTTCAGGGTTACGGTTAGCTAAAACTTTGATTTCTTTGCCATTAACGTTGAATGAACCTTCGTGAACTTCAACTGTACCGTTGAAACGGCCTTGAGTTGTGTCATATTTTAACAAGTGTGCTAACATTTTAGCATCTGTTAAGTCGTTGATTGCAACTACTTCGATTCCTTCTACATCTTGGATACGACGGAAAGCTAAGCGTCCGATACGTCCAAATCCATTAATACCTACTTTAACTGTCATTAAAGATTTCCTCCTTATGAAAATCAAAAATTTTTTATTTTAAAGGGTTACCCCTTTTAAAATCTCGTTTGCAGCAGCTTCATCTGTGATGAGCCACGTTTGTTTTGGTGCATTTTTCATATATGCGCGAATGGCTTTGGCTTTCGTTTTGCCGCCCGCAATTGCGACGACATAGGGAATTTCTTGTAAGTTTTTTAATTGAAGGCCAATTCGTGGAATTTTATAGACCACTTTTCCTTCTTCATCAAAGAAATAACCAAACGATTCTGCCACGGCATTTTTTTGTTTGAGCATAACCATTTCGTCATCAGACATTTTTCGGCGTGCCGCCATGTGCAACGCTCGACCAATACTGTGCACCACACAGTTGGCATGACTAATTAACGTAAGAACTTCTTGAATCGAGGGTTCTTGTAATAAACTATTATACGTTTCACGACTCAATTGCTCTGGGACATATAACGCCCGGTAGTTACCACCCGTTTTGTTGGCCATTACAGCACTAATTGAATTGGCTTGGACAGAAACTGCTTCACCAATCCCTCCTCTGGCTGGAACAAACAAATTATGACGTTTTTCAGTTTCTAGTGATCCCATATTTTCGGCCACCATGGCCATTGTTGTCCCACCCATAACCGCAATTGTATTCTCACCATTTGGTAAGAGTAAATTCAGCGTATTGGTTAAGACATCTCCAAAGTCCGAAAGAACTTTCTTTTGGATATCACTATCTCCTGCAACAACGATACAACGTTGAATGCCAAAGTACTGTGTCATTTCTTTTTCGATTTGGTGCATGCCAAGCAATTGATTCATGACTAATTCTAAGCCTTGGTAGACTTCCAAACCGCGTTCTGTTAATGTCATTCCGCTTTTTGAAGGTTCAATCAGGTTGAGCTGCTTCAAAACATCTGTTTCTGTACGCAAGACTCGCTCTGTAATTCCCATCGTTTCTGATAAACTTCTACGTCCAATAGGTTGCATCCAATAAATATTGCGAAGAATTTGGAATCTTTCTTGTAATACATCGAGCATATCTGGAGCAACTGCTTCAATCATTTTAAATTCTTTTAACATGATGCGCTCCTTTTGTGGGTCGAAATATGTCCAAGTAAGACTGAAAACGACCTATGAACTTTAAAAAAATAGAATTGATGTTCGTTTTTCCTACTATTTATTCATAACAGTATTAAAAGTACTTATCAATTACACACTTAGTGTACCAGTTTTTTTAGGTCTTTTCAATAAAAATGATTCTTTTTTCATCGTTTTCTTTCAAATCCAAACAAAGCATTCGTTTGCGAGAAACAATAGCGACTTATTCCCGAATAATTAGATTTAATTAAACCAAAAGCAAAGGAATTCACGAACGTCTTTCAATTAACTTCTTGTTTAAATGGGAATTTCAGGTCCTCACACAAAGCATTTTTTACTTATTTTTCAAAAAAAGCAACGAAAGAATAGACACAGCCATTCTCTCGTTGCTTCATACCCTTTTATTTGTAATCTTCTTCGTAAAAACGTCCTAAAATTTTGACATTATCTGAGATGCTGACAAAGGCATTCGGATCACTTTCTTTCATGGCTGCTTCTAAACTTGGCAACTCAAAGCGTGTCACAATAGTGAGCAAAACAGTTTGGCGGTCGTGGCGATATGCCCCTTCCGCTTCATGAATAATTGTAATACCGCGGCGCATTTTCTTTTGAATCTCATCCACGACTCGATCTGGGTTCTTGGTGACAATCATAACTTGCATTTTCTTTTGCTTAGTATAAACAGCATCTGTGACCTTCCCACTTACAAAAATTGATAACGCACTGTAGAACATGTACTGCCAGCCAAATAAATAACCTGCAACGAAGACAATTAGTGCGTTAAAATAAATTGAAATCGAGCCAACAGAACGCCCCGTTTTTTTCCGAATGGTAATGCTTAGAATATCTAATCCCCCAGAAGAAACCCCGTTTTTTAAGACAAAACCAATTCCTGATCCAGAAATCGCCCCACCAAAAATAGCACAGATAATTGGATCTTGGGTCATCACCGTTTGCGGAACAATATGCATAAATAATGAAGTTAAAGTCACTGTAATGAAAGTAAAAATTGTAAACTTCTTACCTATTTTTTTCCACGCAATAAAGAATAACGGTACATTTAAAAGATACAATGTAATGGAGACAGGCACATTAAAACCCACAATTTTTGTTGAGAGGGTTGTTAAAATTTGTGCCAAGCCTGTTAAGCCACTGGAATAAATATTTCCTGGTTGATAGAAAAAGTTCATGGCAATTGATGCAAGAATAGCATAGACAATCGACACAGAAAATTTTGTTGTATAGTCATGAACTGGCAGTCCGTCATAAATTTTTTTCATAAATAATAGCCTCGTTTCAGGTTTTCAATAAATTACATTTCTTTTCATATTATACGTGGTTTACCGAGAGAAAAAAAGAGATTCCTATAATAATTACGGAAGATTCATCAAATGTTTATAGAAATGAAAAAAGAACGAAATCTTAACGATTTCGTTCTTGGGTTGTTTCATAATGGGCTCTTGGTCCACCAATATATTTAGGACGAGAATATAATGCTGTAACATGAGCCGCACCTAACGTTCGAATGCTCAAGCGAAGAGGAACTTGCACATGTTTTACATGCATACCGATAGATGTATCGCCAATGTCAATCCCTGCTTGAGCAACAATATGCTCCACTTCCACAGGTTCATCAAATTTTTCAAAGGCAGCCACTGAACAAGAACCGCCAGCATGTAATTGTGGTACTACCGAGACAATTTCAAAGCCTTTTTCTTCAGCCACACGACGTTCCATCGCTAAAGCACGATTAATATGTTCGCATCCTTGGACAGCCAAAGAGATGCCTTTTTTATCTAATTGTTCAATTAAGGTTGAGACAATCCATTGTCCTACTTCGGCACTGGAATTTTTACCAATGACGCCACCTACTACCTCGCTGGTGGTACAACCTAAAACAAATAGGTCCCCTTTTTGTAAATTTCCTGCTGTAATGACTTCTTCTGTAATTGTCACTAACTGTTCTTTTAACATTTTTTCATCGATAGTCATTTGTTCATCCTTCTTTCTTCTAAACGACCATTTTTTGGTAACACACGTTTTAATGTTTGACTAAGAGGCAATGCTACAATCACCCCAAATAAGGATTGAATGATATTCCCTGGTAATGAGGCAATCCCCGCACCCACGCCGTAAAGCCAGCTAGTCGCTAAAGCATACCCGCTAATCATGAGGAGACTGGCTAAAAGTAATCCTAGCGTTTGCATCTTTTTATTTTTATTAAAGAAGTGCCCTGCTAACCAACCTTGTCCGCCATGAATCAATAACGAAAAAACGAACCATTGTGGATAGCCTGACAATAAATCAATTAAACCACCGCTTAAAGCTCCGACTGTCAAGCCACCAATCGGACCAAAAAGTAAACTAGCAATGTAAATCCCTGCATCCGCCAATGTAACAAAGCCATTTGTTGCTGGGACGGGGATAATAAAGACCATTGACACAGCCACTGTTAAAGCGGTAATTACTGCATATAGACTAATTTTTCTTGTCATTATCCGCCACACCTCCTGCTAGTAATCCTTCATGCCACACACTTCCAAAAGCTGCATTTAGCTGGACCCCAGAAACAATGGCTTCATGAACGTATGTTTTTGCTAAATCAACTGCTTCAATTAACGGATATCCTTTAACTAAATTCGCACCAATTGCAGAAGCAAAGGAACAACCAGCGCCATCAATGGTGTGGGCCATTACTTTTTCTTTGACCAATTGAATATGTTGTTGTCCATCATAAAAAAAGTCACGTGCTTCTTGGCCAAGCCAACGATTACCACCTTTAATCACCACCGTTGCCGCTCCTAAAGAGTTTAACTCTTCCGCCGCTTGTTGGACTTCTTCGACGGTTGTTAATTTTCTGCCAATGAGTAATTCTGCTTCTTTTAAATTAGGCGTTATAATCGTTGCGAATGGAAAAAGTTTTTCAATCAATAACTGCATGTATCTTTTTTCATAAACTGAAGTCGTTTCTTTAAAAGCCAAGACAGGATCCAACACCACCGGCAGACCTGCGTGCTTTTTCAAAAAGGTTGCAATTTGTAGCATACTTTCTTCACTGTGAATCAAGCCAATCTTGATGCCGTCTAAACTCCCGGCAGGTATGGAAGCGAGTTGCTCTTTCACCAAAGAAGTCTCAAGGTCATGAATCTGAAAATGATTCTTGGGGGCTGTAGCAAGGCAAGTTAAAGTTGATAAGCCAAAGACTTGATGATTTTCAAACGTTTTTAAATCTGTTTGAATCCCGCCACCTGAAAAAGGATCGGAACCGCCAATTGTTAAAATTATTTTTGTCATTTGTTTCGCTCCTTTATACACTCAGTTATCATACAAAGTTTTCTAAAAAGAAAAAACAGCCAATTGGCAGATTTTTAGCTCAGCCACTTTTTAAGTCTTTCGTTATCTTTTTCCTTCCCAAAGAAAGAGTGACCTCATCCGTCAATGAAGTCACTCTTTCTTTGGATTTAACACTTATTCGTCAATGGCTGTTACATCAATGTTTAATTCAAACAATTGTAATGGAGAAACTAAACTTGGTGCGTTGTTCATTGGGTCAATTGCTTTCCCGTTTTTAGGGAAGGCAATCACTTCACGAATATTTTCTTCCCCAGCCAATAGCATTGCTAAGCGGTCTAGCCCTAAAGCAATCCCTCCATGTGGCGGGAAGCCGTAATCTAATGCGTCTAGCAAGAAACCAAATTGGTCTTGTGCTTCTTCTTTTGTAAAACCTAACGTTTCAAACATTTTTTCTTGTAATTCTCGTGTATGGATCCGTAATGAGCCGCCACCTAATTCGTAGCCGTTTAAGACAACATCGTAAGCTTCCGCATACACAGAGGCTGGGTCTGTTGCTAAGCGGGCCACATCCTCTGCTTTTGGTTGTGTAAATGGATGATGAGCAGAAACATAGCGGCCAGCTTCTTCATCATATTCAAACAACGGCCAATCCACAATCCATAAGAAATTGAATTTCGATTCATCAATTAAACCTAATTCTTTACCTAAACGTGTACGTACCGCACCTAAAGCAGCGGCTACGATTTCAGGTTTATCGGCACCAAACATTAAAATATCACCGACTTCTGCATTGGTAGCAGCAATTAATTCATCACTAACTTCTGTTAAGAATTTAGCAATTGGTCCTTTTAAGCCATCTTCTTCAACTTTTAACCAAGCTAAGCCTTTTGCGCCAAATTGACTCACATACTTACCTAAGTTATCCATATCTTTACGAGAATACTTATCTGCGGCGCCTTTTGCATTTAAAGCCTTCACATGTCCGCCATTTTCCAACGCTGCTTGGAAAACTTTGAAGTCTACGTCTTTCACTACATCTGCAACATCAATTAATTCCATAGCAAAACGAGTGTCGGGTTTATCGCTACCATAGCGTGCCATCGCTTCGTCATATCTCATTCGTGGAAACGGAACAGAAATCTCAATTCCTTTTGTCTCTTTCATCACTTCAGCCAACATATTTTCTGTATATGTTTGAATTTCTTCTGGTGTTAAAAAGGTCGTTTCAATATCGATTTGTGTAAATTCTGGCTGACGGTCGCCTCGTAAATCTTCATCACGGAAACAACGAACGATTTGGTAATAGCGATCGAAGCCTGCCCCCATTAATAATTGTTTAAAGAGTTGTGGTGATTGTGGTAAAGCATAAAAATGACCGGCATGGACACGAGAAGGAACCAAATAATCGCGAGCGCCTTCTGGTGTTGATTTGCCTAAATAAGGAGTTTCAATGTCTAAAAAGTCATGATTATCTAAATAGTGACGGATTGTTTTCGTTACTTGGTGACGTAATTTAATGTTGTTTGTCATTGATGGACGACGCAAATCTAAATAACGATATTTCATGCGCAATTCGTCATTAACGTTATTGTCATCTTCAATGGTAAATGGCGTTGTTTTCGCAGTATTTAAAATCGTAATGTCAGTCGCCATCACTTCAAACTCGCCAGTTTTCATTTTGGGATTAATCGCTTCTTTATCACGATAAACGACTTGACCTTTAACTTCGATGACGTATTCACTACGACATTTATCAGCAATTTCCCATGCTTCTTTTGACTTTTCTGGGTTAAAGACCACTTGGACGATTCCTTCACGGTCACGTAAATCAATAAAGATAACCCCTCCTAAGTCACGACGTTTTTGAACCCATCCTTTTAATACAACTTCTTTTTCAATAAATTCGGCAGATACATTGCCGCAATAGGTTGTGCGTTTTGCCATTTCTCAATCTCTCCTTTTTATTCTTCAATCATTTTTGTCATCATTTCGTCATACACTTCATCAAATGAATCATGGATAGCACTTAACGGGAAGGCTTTTTCTTCGCGTGTTGCCATTGATTTTACGTTGACAATGCCTTCATTCAATTCATTTTCACCGATTGTTAAAACTAATTTTGCTTGTAATTTATCGGCCGTTTTAAATTGCGCTTTTGGTTTGCGATTCATGTAATCACGATCAGCTGAGAAACCAAAGTTACGAATGCTTTGAACAAGTTGCAAAGCTGCGATGTTGGTTTCTGAACCAATCCCAACCACATATGCGTCTAATTCAGATAACGCTGGAATCACAACTTCTTCAGCTTCCATTGTTAACAACACTCGCTCAATGCCCATACCAAAACCAAAACCTGGTGTGTCTGGGCCGCCTAATTCTTCAACTAAACCATTGTATCGGCCCCCTGCACAAATAGTTGATTGCGCCCCCATTTTAGGCGCTTCACTCATAATTTCAAAAATTGTGTGTGTGTAATAATCCAGACCGCGAACCATATTACTATCAATTTCATAAGGAATTTCTAGTAAATCTAACATATCAGTTACTGCTTCAAAATGTGCTTTAGATGGTTCATTTAAATAATCTAAAATGGAGGGCGCTTCCGCGACAATCACCTTGTCTTTTTTATCTTTGCTGTCTAACACCCGCAATGGATTTTCGTGTAAGCGACGTTGTGAATCCTCACTTAATTCTGCCATATGGGGCTCTAAATAATCGATTAATGCTTGACGGTACGTAGCACGTGTTTCTTTATCCCCCAAGGAATTAATAACTAATTTGATTTGTTGGATGCCTAATTGTTTGAAGAAGTCCAAAGCCATAGCCATGATTTCAACATCCAATGCTGGGTTTTCACTACCAAATGCTTCCACACCAATTTGATGGAATTGACGCAAACGACCAGCTTGTGGGCGTTCATAGCGGAACATCGGCCCCATGTAATAGGTTTTATATGGTTTCGTATATTCCGGACCATATAATTTATTTTCAACGAAGGCCCGAACAATTGGCGCTGTCCCCTCAGGACGGAGCGTCACGTGACGGTCTCCTTTATCATAAAAATCATACATTTCTTTTGAAACAATATCTGTAGTATCGCCAACACTGCGAGATATTACTTCATAATGTTCAAAAATCGGGGTTCTGATTTCTTGGTATTGATAATCTTTAAAAATCAAACGAGCTGTTTCTTCCACAAATTGCCATTTTTCAGAAGTTCCTGGCAAAATATCGTTTGTTCCTTTTGGTTTTTGATAACTCATTGTCTTTCTCTCCTTCTATCATTCCACAAAAATGTGTGCGCCATTTTCTTTTTTCTAAAAATGAAAAAAGCCCTTGTATGTTGAACATACAAGGGCGTAAAAGTCTCTTTTACACGGTACCACCTAGTTTTGAAAGATTTTACTCTTTCCTCAACGATTAACGCTCGTAACGGGACGGCTTTTCTTCCGTCCATCTCCAGAATGTCTTTCACTTTCACTGTTGAAGTTGCTCTCAGCCACGGCAACTCTCTCTTCGCAGACAGATGAAACTTACTCGTTCCTTCGTAGATTTTTAATATTATCTATAAACTACTAAAGTTCTCTTAGAAAGTCAAGTGGTTCCGACAGGAAAATCAATTATTTTTCTCGTGTATCGATCACAATGGTCACTGGACCATCATTGGTCAACGACACTTGCATATCCGCGCCAAATTCTCCTGTGGCTACCGCTATTCCTTCTGCTTCTAATTGTTGATTAAATAATTCATACAAAGGAATCGCCACATCTGGACGAGCCGCTTCAATAAAACTGGGACGATTGCCTTTTTTAGTTTTTGCATAGAGGGTAAATTGAGAGATACTCAAAATTGATCCTTCAATCTCTTGAATACTGCGATTCATTTTTCCTTCGTCATCTTCAAAAACACGTAATTTACTGATTTTGCCAACAATATAAGCCACATCTTCTGGCGTGTCTTCTTGATGAATGCCCACCAGCACCATGAAGCCTTGTTTGATTTGTCCCACTATCTGCTCTTCTATCGCAACTTGTGCTTGACTGACTCTTTGAATAACTACTTTCATCTTTTTTGCCTCACTTTTAACACTTACCCATTGGTTCGACGAACACTATAAACATCTGGTACACTTTTAATTTTGTCAACGATGGTTTTTAAATGAGAAAGGTTTTGAATTTTCACAGTGACATGAATCTGGGCCATCTTATCTTTGGATGGACGAGCTTCAACGCCAACTAAATTTTTTGTCATCGAACTAATGACTTGTAAAACATCACTCAGTAAGCCACTACGATCATAGCCGTAAATCTCCAAATCGGCAGCGTATTCTTTGCGACTGTGCTCGGTATCTTCCCACTCAACTTCAATTAGACGTTGTGCTAGTTCTTCTTGATGTTGTACGTTAGGACAGTCCGCACGATGAATTGAAACGCCACGTCCTTTGGTAATGTAACCAACGATTTCATCACCAGGCACTGGATTACAACAGCGGCTTAAACGAATCAATAGGTTGTCCACCCCTTGAATCACGATGCCGCCTTCATGACGAACTTTCATTTTTTCTGATTCTTTTTTAGCTGGCTGATTTAACAACTCTTCTGCTTCTTGACGTTGGCGTTCCAACTCTTGTTCGCGGCGTTCTTTTTCTGTTAAACGATTGCACACTACTTGCGCACTTACTTCGCCATAACCTACTGCCGCAAATAAATCATCTTCCGTTTGAAATTTAAATTTATCTAGCACTTCCGCCATTTTATTCTTCGTTAAAAATTCTTTCGGTGTAAAGCCGATTTCTGCCATGTATTTAATGACAGCATCATGCCCTTTAATAATGTTATCTTCACGGTCTTGTTCTTTAAAGAAACGTTTGATTTTATTTTTGGCTTTACTTGTTTTAACCATTTTCAGCCAGTCGCGACTAGGTCCGAAAGAATTCGGTGATGTTAAGACTTCAATAATATCCCCATTTTTTAGGACATAGTCTAACTGTACCATTTTGCCGTTGACCTTCGCACCGGTTGTTTTATTCCCAATTTCAGTATGGATACTGTAAGCAAAATCTAGTGGTCCGGAGCCTTTTGGCAGTTCGGTTACATCTCCACTTGGCGTAAAGACATAGACTTTGTCACTAAAAATGTCTTCTTTCACACCTTGCATAAATTCAGAAGCATCATAGCTTTCATCTTGTAATTCAATAATTTCATGGAACCAATCGACTTGCTTCGTCAGTTCATCTGTTTCAATTTTTTCCGCTTTGCCTTCTTTATAGGCCCAGTGAGCCGCCACCCCAAATTCGGCGATTTGGTGCATCTCATGGGTCCGAATTTGGACCTCTACTGGATTCCCTTTTGGTCCAATAACTGTCGTATGGATAGATTGATACATATTCGCTTTTGGCATAGCAATATAATCTTTAAAGCGACCTGGCATTGGTGTCCAACGTGTATGAATCGCCCCTAACACGGCATAGCAATCTTTAATGGAATCGACAATAACACGAATGGCTAATAAGTCATAGATTTCATTAAACTGTTTCTTTTGGTCCTTCATTTTACGATAGATTGAATAAATATGTTTTGGTCGACCATATATTTCTGCGTAAATTTCTAAATCTTCCGTAGCTAAACGAATATCTTCGACTGCTTCTGCCACATAAGCTTCACGTTCATCGCGTTTGCTTTGCATCAAATTAACAATTCGATAGTATTGGTTGGGGTTAATATAACGTAAGGCCGTATCTTCTAATTCCCATTTAATTCGACTAATCCCTAAGCGATGTGCTAAAGGCGCATAAATTTCTAAAGTTTCTTGCGCAATCCGTCGTTGCTTATCTTCACGTAAATGTTTTAATGTGCGCATATTGTGCAAACGATCGGCTAGTTTCACCATAATGACCCGTAAATCTTGCGCCATTGCCAATAACATTTTCCGATGGTTTTCGGCTAATTGTTCTTCATGAGATTTATATTTAATTTTTCCTAGTTTCGTTACGCCATCGACTAACATCGCGATGTCTTCGCCAAATTCTTCTTTTAAATCGTCCAGTGTTACGTCCGTATCTTCGACAACATCATGTAAAAATCCTGTTGCTACAGTATGGGGATCCATATGTAATTCAGCCAGAATGCCTGCCACTTGAATCGGATGGATGATGTAAGGTTCACCTGATTGTCGGACTTGACCTTCGTGTGCTTTTTCAGCATAAGTTAATGCTTTTTGAACCAACTCAACATGTTCTGGTCCCATATAGGTACTTACAATTTTGATGACCGCTGGGCCTGTCAGTATTTCTTCTTTTGGCATGGTATTCACTCCTCTATGAAGGTGACCTTTGGATAAAGAACACTTCGTTCACGTTTTATCTATTTTAATAAAAAAGAAAAGTACCACTTGAAACAGTAGCACTTTCAACAACTCTATTATACTAAATTTCCCTTAAATTTCAATCACTGTCGCTTTTTTACTCTCTGTTTATTCAAAGAGAATGCCTACAAGAATTTTACAGGCGGGCTTTCGTTTAATTTAAAAGTTCCATTTGGTAGCTAACCGCACTTAAAAGATACAACGGTGCTGTTTCTGCTCGTAAAATTCTCGGACCCAACCCGCAAAGTTTCGCCCCAGCCTGCAGAAATTGTTCAATTTCTTGCGGTGCAAAGCCACCTTCAGGTCCAAAGAGCACACACAAACGTGCGCCTGGCTGGCAAGTGGATAATACTTGTGCTAATTGACTTTTTTCTCCTTGTTTTGCTGATTCTTCATACGCAACCAAGACTGTGTCATATGAGTCAAATTGTGCAATGATTTCTTGTGTTTTTTCCACCAAAGAAACACTTGGTGTCTGCTGCCGATGCGATTGCTCCGCCGCTTCTGTGGCAATTTTTTGTAATCTTTTTTCTTTGGCTGCTCTTTTTTTGTGGTCCCATTTGACAACGGAAGTTTTCGCAGGAAAGCCGATAAACTGATTGCCACCTAGCTCCGTACCTTTTTGAACAATCCATTCTAACTTGTCCCCTTTTGGTAACCCACACGCAATCGTCACTTCAATTGGCAATTCTTTGTCCATTTCTTCTTTACTAATTTCTTTAAAGTAAACAGATGTTGAATCAATTTCCACAATCTCAGCTAAAATGGCAGTTTTATTTTGAAATACTAAATAACAATGATCATTCGGCGTCATTCGCATAACTCGCACAATATGATGATAGTTTTCATCTGCGACTTTATACAAATCTTTTTCTTGATAATCTTCTTTCATGAAATACCGTTGCATTTTACTCTTCCTCTGGTTTCTTCAAGATAATCGCATACCAATCGCCTTGATTAAAGAGTTGGTCCACCACAAAACCGACTTTCGTTAGTGCTTCTAAAACCATTGCTTTTTTATCTTCAATAATTCCAGAAATAATGAAGGTACCGTCTTGTTTTAGCAAACGCCAAGCATCTTCAATCATTAACACAATAATATCTGCCAAAATATTTGCGACGATTACATCAGCAGAATGGTCAATCCCTTTTAGTAAATCATTGGCTGACACATGAACATCGGCCGCAATGGGATTTAAATCCATATTTTCTTTTGCCGCTGCAACTGCTACTTCATCTAAATCATATGCGTAGACGTCTTTAGCCCCTAAATAGCGACTTGCAATACTCAAAACACCAGAACCCGTTCCTACATCTAGAACTGTTTCGCCACCACGTAAAACAGTTTCTAAAGCTTGCAAGGTTAAACGAGTCGTTGGATGCGTGCCTGTACCGAAAGCCATGCCCGGATCCAATGTGATAATTTTTTCTGCTTCATCTTGTGCGTGATAGGCTTCCCAACTTGGCACAATCGTTAAGAATCGTGTGACACGGACAGGATGATAATATTTTTTCCAAGCAGTTGCCCAGTCGCTTTCTGCTACTTCACTAATTGTCATTTCGTTTTTACCAATGGATAAGCCGTACTCAGGCAAGCGTAAAATATTTTCTTTCATAAATGGTAAAATTTCTGGTAAGAAGGTTGTTTCAGGAAAATAAGCCATCACAATCGCCCCTTCTTTAATGTGGGTGAATTGCTCTTTATCTAAAATTTCCCCATACAGATCACTTTCAAAATTTTCAATGTCCAACGCATCTTCAATGGCCACACCACTTGCGCCAGCTTCCATCATAATGTTTGAAATTGCTTCAACTGCTTCGCTAGCCGTTTCTACTTTTACTTCTGTCCACTTCATGTTCTCACCTCTAAATTAATAACTTGGATACGCAATCCATTGTTCTTTTTCTGTTTCTGCCACTTTTTTAATCATCGCTTCAAAATCTGCTGGCTCCCAATGCAATTCAAAAACTTCCGCTGTTTCATCTGATAAAAAGTCTAACAAATCACTTTGCCCTTCATCTAAAACCACTTTTAAATAGTGAATGAATCCGTCTAAAACTGCTTTGCGTAGCCCTTTTTTTCCTTCATAAGGAATTGTGACTAAATACTCTTCGTCATCAACGACAGACTTTTGCGGATTGTAAAATAACAAACCATCTTCAAATTCAATGAATTCTTCTTCTGAAAGCGTACCATCAACATCATCAATCGCCACTTGCTCATTGTTTTCTGCATATAAACGAACAATGACTTCGATGGTATGGTTTTTGCGATCCCAATCAAGGCCTACTTCGTAATCTCCTAAGTGTTTTTCAAGTCGTTCCTCTAAGTATGTGAGCATTGTTGCTTTTTTCATTTTCTTCATCCTTCCAGCCAAAATCTATTTGGTCTACTGCTGTTCTTTTTTGTTTAGAAATATATGGATTGCCAGCCACGACGTATCTTAAAGGCAACTCTGTCCAACGACCTTTATTGGGAATTCCAATTCGTGGTAGTGCCTCAATTTTTTTCGGGAATTTTCGTTTTTCTGGCACGAGCCGTAACGAACTAGAAAAAATCGACTGCCCATATAATTGCTTATCAATTCCTAAGGCTGCAACTAATTTACCTGGTCCATTGGTCAATTCCACGCCTTGACGTCCTTGGCGATTTTCAATCATTTTGTCGACACCTTCAACAGGTTCAATCGCGCGGATCATCACCCCTTGTGGTTTGCCTTGCTCTTGTGTCACCATATTTAAAATTAAATGCGTGTGCATAGTATATAAATAAATCGTGCCTGGTTTGTCATACATGGCTTGTAAGCGTGGCGTTTTTCTCAAGCCAAAGCTATGGGCCGCCTCATCATCAGGACCTAAATAAGCTTCTGCATCCACAATGTACCCACCTAAAACGCCTGTTGCTGTTTCGTGCTCTAAATACATCCCTAACAAGTATTGTGCCACTTCTTCAGTTGTTTTTGTGTTAAAGATATTTATCGTTTCTTTCATTTCTTTCACCACTCCCTATCATACACGAAACCTTCCGCTATATCCATCTAAAACCCAAAAAACCACCAAAAAGCGAATGTACGTTCTTTATGTTATAATAAGATGATTATGAAAAAGGAGGTCCTTTTATGCAACAACCTTTAGCCTATCGAATGCGACCTCGTCACTTAGACGAAGTAGTTGGTCAACAACATTTAGTCGGCCCTGGTAAAATTATTCGTCGGATGGTCGAAGCCAAAATGCTTTCATCGATGATTCTTTATGGGCCGCCTGGTACTGGTAAAACCAGTATTGCCAGCGCAATCGCTGGTTCAACAAATTATGCCTTTCGCATGTTGAACGCGGCCACAGACACCAAAAAAGATTTACAAATCGTTGCTGAAGAAGCCAAAATGAGTGGCACAGTGATTTTACTGCTTGATGAAATTCACCGATTAGATAAAACAAAACAAGATTTTTTGCTCCCTCATTTAGAAAACGGACGAATTATTATGATTGGAGCCACTACCGAAAATCCATATATTACAATTAACCCTGCGATTCGTAGTCGCACGCAAATTTTTGAAGTAAAGCCCTTAACAGAAACAGACATTCAGCAAGCGATTCAAGAAGCCTTAACCGATAGCACACGTGGCTTAGGCGATTATCCCGTCCACTTAGAAGAAAAAGCATTACAACATTTGACACGCGCAACGAACGGTGACTTACGTAGTGCGCTAAATGGACTAGAATTAGCTGTTAAATCAACACCCAAAAATGAACAAGGCGAAATTAAGATCACCTTACCGATTATTGAAGAGTGCGTGCAACGAAAAGCCTTAACCCATGATAAAGATGGCGATGCCCATTATGACGTGATTTCCGCTTTCCAAAAGTCGATCCGAGGAAGCGATGTAGATGCTGCACTTCATTATTTGGGTCGCTTAGTTGAAGCAGGTGATTTACCGATTATTTGTCGTCGTTTAATGGTCATTGCTTATGAGGATATCGGTCTTGGGAATCCTGCGGCCGCCGCTCGGACAGTCACCGCTGTTCAAGCCGCCGAAAAGCTAGGGTTTCCAGAAGCTAGGATTCCTCTAGCTAGTGTCGTCATTGATTTATGTTTATCGCCAAAATCAAATTCTGCAGTCACAGCGATTGATGCTGCTTTGGCAGATATTCGACAAGGCTCTGTGGGAGACGTTCCTGATCATTTGCGTGATGCCCACTATGCTGGAGCCAAAGAATTAAACCGTGGTATTGGTTATCAATACCCACATAATTTTGAAAACGGTTGGGTCAATCAGCAATACTTACCTGACAAATTAAAAGAGGCACGTTATTACGAACCGATTGATATTGGTAAATATGAACAAGCCTTACATCAGCAACTCAAGCGTATCCAAGAATGGAAACAGAAAAAATAACAAAATAATACGCTTTCAAAAAAAGAAACAATCTCGTTGCCGATTTTGAGAGAGTATGCTATTATAAAGATGGTAAATCTGTGATGTACGCGTTGTCCTTTCACTGTGTTGACCGAACATTTTTATTGATATCTAGGGATCCTGCTTGTATCAAAGTTGGTAACATGCCTTTTCTTTTGGTAGTTCAATACTGCGATCGAGGAACCCACCTGCTTATCTTGCGGGTTCAATACTCTAGGACGATTACCGGCATCGACGGATTTTACCATTTTTATGAAGATTTCTAAACAATTTGCTCTGGCAAGTTGTTTTTTTTTGGAGGACAAGATGATTCGTATACTCGTACTATTACTCGCCGTTGTCACAGGCGTAGCCAGTTATTATTTGATGAAGAAAAGTGCAGCTTTTTTACCACTCTTAAAAAAAGAAACTGCAACAGAAAGTCAACAGTTTATCGAACGTTTTGGGCGTTATTACTTGATTATCGCCATTCTAGGTGTTCTAGCGGCTATTTTTAATCGCCCGTTATTGTCAATTGGTTTTATCTTTTTTGTTTTATTACTTTCAACGTTGTTTAGTTTAACTTTTGCAAAAAAAATGTCATAAAAGACGATGAATTTAAAGAGGTCGGGACAGAAGTGTTTAACTCCGAGAAATAAGAAGGAATTTCCGAAAATTGTTCTTTAATTTTTGGAGAATTTCGGCTTATTTCCGAAGGAGTTGCTTCTGTTTCCGCCGTTTATCAATTTTTAAGCCTGGGACAAAAATCCAAAGTGATTTTTGTCCCAGGTTCTTTTTTTACAAAAAAAATGCCAATATTCAGAAAAAAAAGAAGCGGTTTCAGTTTCTTTTTTTCTTTGTTTGTTTTACAATTATTATAGAAACAATTAATGATTTTTTTACGCTGAAAGGAGCGGTTATTATGTTACAACAATATCAAAAAATTATGATAGCAATCGATGGTTCTGACGAAGCAGACTTAGCCTTTAAAAAAGCGGTCAACGTCGCTAAACGAAACGATGCTGAATTACTATTAGCACATGTTGTTGATACGCGCTCTTTCCAATCAGTGTCCTCTTTTGATGGTGCGCTAGCAGAAGAAGCAATGTCAATGGCAAAAGAAACCTTAGACACCTACCAACAACAAGCGGTGGATATGGGACAAACAAAAGTCTCTAGCGTTCTAGCCTATGGTTCTCCTAAGAATATCATTGCCAAAGAATTACCAAAAGAATACAACATTGATTTAATTATGTTAGGAGCAACTGGATTAAATGCCGTTGAGCGTTTATTTATTGGCTCTGTCTCTGAATCAGTTATCCGTAACGCTAGCTGCGATGTTCTCGTTGTACGGACGGATTTAGACAACAAATTACCAAAAAATGAAGAAAAATAAAAAATAAGAAAAAACTGAGCCAACTATCACTTTTGATAGTTGGCTCAGTTTTTTCTTATTTACCTATTAAGCACACCTTGTGAGAGCGTCTCACAAGGTGTGTTCGTTTAATTATTTTAGACGTTCTACGTCACGGGCAATCATTAACTCTTCATCAGTTGGTACTAATAGAAGCTTGATTTTTGAATCATCAGTTGAGATAACTGCTTCTTCACCGTGTACATTATTTTTGTCATCATCGATTTCACAACCAAACCAAGTCATGCCATCAATAATATCTTTACGAACGCCAACTGCATTTTCACCGATTCCAGCAGTAAAGACAATCGCATCAACGCCATTCATAACAGTGACATAGCTACCAATGTATTTACGAATACGATCGATAAAAATGTTGTATGCTGTTTGAACTTCAGGTTTATCTAAGTTTGATTGAATATCGCGCATGTCGCTTGATAAACCATTTGTTAAACCTAATAAACCAGATTTTTTGTTTAAAATATCAACCATGTCTTGTACATCAGTCAAGCCAAGTTTTGTCATTAAATAAGGCAATAGTGACGCATCAACATCCCCTGAACGAGTCCCCATTGTAACGCCAGCAAGAGGAGTGAAGCCCATTGATGTATCGACTGATTTACCACCATCAACTGCAGTGATTGAAGCACCATTTCCTAAGTGACAAGTGATAATTTTCAAGTCTTCAATTGGACGACCTAACATTTCTGCAGCACGTTGAGAGACATAACGATGACTTGTTCCATGTGCCCCATATTTACGTGCAGCAAATTTTTCATAGTATTCACGAGGTACACTATATAAATAGTTGTGTTCTGGCATTGTTGTGTGGAACGACGTATCAAAGACTGCCACGCTAATGATTTCTGGTAAGATATGTTTAAATGCTTTAATCCCCATTGCATTCGCTGGGTTGTGTAAAGGTGCTAATTCAGATAAAGCTTCAATTTTTTCTAATACTTCGTCTGTAATAACAACAGAATCTTTAAATTCTTCTCCACCAGCAACTACACGGTGACCAACACCAGTAATTTCATCATAAGAACCTAAAATGTTTAAGTCGATTAATTGGTCTAGTAACATTTTTACTGCCACTTCATGGTTATCAATATCAACAATTACTTCATATTTTTGTCCTTCACCATATTTAATTGTGAAGATAGAATCTTTTAAGCCAATACGTTCAACGATTCCTTTAGCGATCACTTCTTCATTTGGCATTTGGTATAATTGCCATTTTAAACTTGAACTACCTGCATTAATTGCAATTGTTTTAGACATAATTTTCTCCTCTTCGTTACTATTTTATTTTAAATTTGAAGCTTTCCAAGCTTCAAATTGTTTAAAGAACTCCGTTACTTTATTGATATCTTTCAAAGAGGCAAGTTTTGCTAACAAAACTTCCTTCACTTGCTCAGCATCTGCACCCTTGTTTTGAACAAGCAAGATACTTTTACGTGATTGTTCTGACTTAAACAATTCATCAGGTAACTGTATCATTCCTTGTAAATAGACATTTTTTGTCAACCAATTTTTAAAGAATTCACTTTGCTCAGTCTCTAAAATATTGGTCGGGATTAAGAATAAGCCAAACCCTGCTGGCTTCACGTATTTCATGGCTTGTTCCATTAATAAATGATGCGCATAACTATGGCCTTCCTCAGCAGCAGCAGCAAATCCCTTTGCTCGCTCATCATTTGGATAATAGCCAATCGGCAAGTCACTTAATGCTAAATCAACTGGATCCAATAACAAATCTTGCAATCCGTCTTGATGGAACAACTGAATATTGGCTTGTGACCAAGCATTGTTCACAGAAGATACTGCCAAAAGTGTTTCATCGATATCCACACCATAACCAGAAACTTTGTAACCAGCTGTTTCAAGGTTCAGCAGAACCGTTAACAGTAAATTTCCCATTCCTGAAGCAGGATCTAAAATTTTTAATGGCTCTGATTTATTTGTTAATTGTTCTACTAAATAAACAAACAAAAAGCCAATACCGTCTGGCGTCAATTGATGATTTGCTTGAAGCTGCTCTTTTCTCGTTCCTTTTAACAAAAGTAATTGGGACAAGCGTCGCACATCTTCAGGAGCTAAATCAATTTTTTTAATCGTATGATACAGCGTTTCTAATTGTTTCACTGTCTCTGGATTAGGTACTCCGTCAAGTACTCGTACTTGAAAATCATCTAAAATATTTTCACCATTTTCAATATACGCATCTAAAAAAGAAGTATCCAATGACTGTTGCAATAACTGGATTGCTTGTTCCATTGGCTCGAAAGCCTCTTCAATTTTTTCTGGGAACAAATTAGCACCTCTATTCTATTCAAAATGTAACAACTTCCATACCTGTTTTATTTTAACGAAAAAAGAAAGAATAATCAATGCCTTTACTGTCTTTCTTCTAAAATCTAATAATTTGTAGAAAAACAACGCTATTCCAGCATTGTTTCCGCTTTTTTTTGATGAGAAACTCTCTCTTGATATTGGTATTTTCGACCAGATTTGTTTAATAAAACAGTTATTCTTAATTGTTCATTTTTATATGTATAATCGAGGGTCACTTGCGCGTATACGAGCCTTTCTTCTG
The DNA here is from genome assembly GCF_018919685.1 of Enterococcus sp. S183_ASV_20. Lineage (NCBI taxonomy): Bacteria > Bacillati > Bacillota > Bacilli > Lactobacillales > Enterococcaceae > Enterococcus > Enterococcus sp. S183_ASV_20. The sequence continues at coordinate 13,927 of NZ_JAHLRI010000004.1, read as the reverse complement.
TTTTTAACTTTCGTCTATTTTGTTTAACATCTGCAAGAAATAAATGAAAGATACTTTTCCCTGCATAGTATTCCTGGGTAGCTTGCGTAAATTTTTGTGTTAACTGACGTTCTTCTAGTAACTGAAGGGCGAGAAAACTCATCAAATAAACAAAGGCCATGGCCGTGAACAATAAGTTTCCTGAATATTTTTGCCTCATTAAAATTCTCCCTTTATCGGAAAAAAACTATCAAATGTTTTTTCAGAAGTAAAAGTAACTTCCAAAGTAAACGATTGTCCTTCATTTTTAAACTGTCCATTTTTGATACCAATTAACAGCGGTTGATAGCCTTTACCATTGACTCGCTTAATAATTTTATCTTCTTTGATTTGAATTGAAATAGTCTTGTTTGTTTCTGAGTCGAGGAAAGAAATCTCTTGAGCAGAGCCTGTTTGGAAAACGAGCTTTTGACATTCTTTTTCTAATTGAATTAAAAAAATATGCCAGGATTTCGAATCATTGTTTTTCAAATATTGATTTCCGATAAAACTTTGTTGAATCATCAACTGAAACAATTGACACATACAACTTAAAACGACTAGTGCTACTAAACACTCTAACATCGTAAAACCCGCATATTTTTTATTGACCAATCAAAATCGCTCCTCTTGAATCTGTGACTTTTAGTATCCTTCTTCCATCGTTCTCCATCAAAGAAAATCGGTAAGTTTCTCCTTGATATATCAGCTCTTTGAAACGTAAATCACCCGTCTGCTCTAAAAATAAAATTGCTTCGTATCCTAGACGAGTGCGCGTTAATTCTTGCTCCCGTTGATAATTTTGCTGAATTAATTGTGTAATAGTCAGGGAGAATATCCCTGCTATCACACATACAATACTAAAACTAACGAGACTCTCTAATAAAATAAAACCGCTATAAATAGTTAATTTTCTTCGTATATTTGCCACTCCCCATCTGAAATTGTAAAATAAGTTGCTGTTTCTTTTCAGTCCAAGTAAAAATATATTTCACTAAACGGCCATTGTTCCCTGACGAATGAAGAAAACTGAGTTTGCTTGGGCCACTCACTGTCATTTTTTCAGGTACAGCTAGCGAAGTCCTTCCAGCTGATTGGTTCAATTTATCAGGAAATGAAAAGCTTTGTTGTTCTTCAAAAAACCAAACTTCTTGTGTTTCCTCTAAAACAATTGCTTGCTGTTGCGCAAAACGAAGTTGTTTTTCTACCGTAGCAAGAAACTGTTCAATTTTTAATGTTTCTTGCCAGCGGTGAATAGCGAGTGTTGGGAGCATAGTCATAAAGCAAACAATCGTCAAACTAGCAAGTGTTTCCATTAATGTGAATCCTGCTGACTTGTTCATTGCTTTTCTGCTGTATATTTATCTAACTGCTCTTTAGTAATGTAGCCTTCGTTGACTAATTCATTTAAAGAAGGCGTCTTATTTTTTTCTAGTGTGTAGAGCTCGATTTGTGATTCTACAATTTTTACGATTGCTTCATTGCCTTTTTTATCAACTGTTTCTTTATGTTTCGCTAAGTTAGGAACAAAAAGTAAAATCAATACGGAAATAATCAATAAGACAATCAACATTTCTAATAATGTAAACCCTGCGTATTTTTGTTTCTTTTTCATTATAAAACTCCTTCCATATTGCCATAAATAGGCAGCAACATTGCCCCATAGACACCGATAATTAAACAAGCAATTATGATAAAAATAAATGGTTGAACAAGGGTAATGACTCGTTCAATTTTTTTGAAAAAACCTTGGAAACAGACATTACTATAAACCATCAACTCCTTGCCTAATTTTCCTTTTACTTCCCCTTGTTGAATCATTAAACCCAATGCTTTCGTAAAAAAAGGATAAGCAGCTAATTGTCTATGTAAGGTTTCACCAACTAGCAGTCCTTCACTAATTGCTCCAGCTAATTCTTTCATTAAGGGGTAATTGGTTGTATGGCGCATCAAATCGATGACCTCTTTCATTTCTAATCCTTGCGCAAGCAACTTCCCCCATTCTAGTGCAAAAAAAGCACTGACGTATTCCCGATAAAGGCCACGGATAATTGGCAGTTTCAGATATACGAAGGCCCGCTGAATAGCAGATTGATGCTTCAAATAACGGTTTAAAATGAAGAAACTAAATGAGAGGACAAAAACTAAGGTAACCAGAATATATGGACTGTAAACAATCAGAAGAATCCCAATATTTTTAGAATAACTATTGGCATCATTTTCCATTAATTGGGGCAATAAAAATTGCCGAATACCAACAATGACGAGAATCAAAAAAACAATCAGGAGCAGCGGATAACTAATTATTTTATAGAACTGTTGCCGATATTTTTCCGTTTGAAAAAAATGTTCGGAAATCGCTTGTAGTGTCCCTACCAAATCCCCGTGTGCAGTAGCAAACGACAATTGTGCCGAGACCATTGTTGAAAATCCTAATTCTTCGACTAAAGCTTGTAAGGCAATGCCTGAGGAAAAGCCTTCAACTAAAAAAGTTATACTGTGCTGAGGTAAGGCGTTTGATTTTTTCATGAAGGAAAAACTTTCTTGTATATTAAAACCATTTGCAAGCAAATCCGCTAATAGTTTCAGAAAAAGCTGCTGTTGTTTTTTCGTTAATTTATTCGATGGCTTGAAAATACGTTTTTTCTGTAATAAACCCATACGCCCACGCCTTTCTTAGATTCTTTTGCCAACTACTCTTTATAACGGCTTCCTTAAAGAAGAAATAATCATAAAGAATTCCCGCTACTTGTTCCTTATTAATCGTGGTTGTCAAAATCTGTTGATAAATGATACCTTGCAAGCATTCAGCCAATTCATGCTCTGGGCCACCTAATTCTATCAAACGCCGTTGCACCCCCAATAAGTTACGGGCGTGAATTGTCGCAAAAATAGTATGACCCGTTAAGGCGGCTCGAATAACTGCTTGAGCCGTCTCGCCATCACGAATTTCACCAATAATCAAAATATCAGGATGATGGCGTAAGCAAACTTTTATCAAGGCTTCGTACGTTAACTGAATTTTTTCATTTGTTTGCAACTGTAAAAACCGCTTTTCCTCAATTTCAACAGGATCCTCAATCGCTATCACTTGTTGTTCGCCACTTCTTTTTTTAGCCACACGATACATGGTTGTTGTTTTCCCAGAACCAACTGGCCCACTGAATAAATAAAGTCCTCGTTTCTGACAAGATGCTTCAATTTCATTCAGCTGGTGGGGAAAGAAAAAATGTTCAGCTTGTTCACCAAATCGGTGCAAAAAACGAATTACCAAGCTCTCTCGATTCTGAAAATCTCCCACAGATGATAAACGCAAGCGTTGCTTCGTCTCGCCAATTAGATAAGTTGTCGCGCCTAATTGTGCTTTTCGTCTTTCTCCGACATCCATGCCGCCTATAAATTTAAAGTGGAAAATTAACTTTTCGCCTATTTCTGCGGAAACTTGTGTGTAAAGTGTCCGTTGCATCCCTGTCCGAAAAGAGATGGCTATTTCGGTATCATTGGGTAAAAAATAAACGTCTTGCGCCCCATGAAGGACGCCCCATTCAATTAATTGATGAGCTAATTTTTTTACATTTTCAGTCATTCATTTCCTCCTCTCACTAATAAACTACGCATTTATTTTATGATTTCAGCAAAAAAAGAACCTCCACCAATAAGATGAAGGTTCTTTTTTTGAAGTTTGCGCTGTCCATCTATCTTCCCCAAAATAGTGGAACTTCCTAGACACTTAGTATTATACTAAAAAAATCTTGCGTTTAGTTTTCAAAAATTTCTCTGAATCACAAAATTTTTGAGAAAAACTATGATAATCCGATTGGATCGTTTACGTTTTTGGCTTCGTTTTTTGTTTATTAACTAAATAAACTGGAATTCCTAGAAGCGTAATCCCTATACCAATCAATGCTAGAATAGGCTGTGTAATACTCGTTGTAACCAAGATGAAGATACCACCTAGACTTGCGATAATTGGAATAATTGGATAGCCAGGAACTTTATACGGTCGTTTTAATTCAGGTTCTCGTTTTCTTAAAATAAAAACAGCTAAGAAAATTAATAGATTAAACAGCCACATAACAAAAACTAACATATCCGTCAATAAATCGAAGGTTCCGAAAAACATCATGATAATGGCTACAGCTAACTGGAAAATTCCAGCAACGTAAGGAACAACAAAGCGTTTAGACAACTTTTGAAACTGACGACTAAAAGGCATCAGATTATCTAAGGCTAAGGCATAAGGAATCCGAATCCCTGTCATTGTGTAGCCGTTTAACGCACCATATACAGAGATTAAAATCCCAATAGTTACGATTTTGCCGCCAATTGGTCCAAAAATAGCCACAGAAGCATCCGAAGCTGCATTCAAATTCCCAGCGATTTGCTCAATTGGTAATGTTTTTAGAAATACAAAATTAATTAAAGCATAAATTAAAGTAATCAATAACAAACCAAAAATAATGGCTTTAGGCAAGTCTCTTTCTGGTCGCTTCATTTCACCAGCCACGTTACCCACACCTAGCCAGCCATCATAAGCAAACATGGTGGCGACTAAGGCGCCACTAAAAGCAACTAAAAAGCCAGTATTCGCTGTTGTTTCAACAGGAAAAAGTGAAACAGCTACCTGTCCGGGAGTAAATAATCCTACTAAAGAAATCAAGGCAATTGGAATCAGTTTTACTACCAATGTCGTGGATTGGACCAAAGAAGCAATTTTTGTTCCTAATAAATTAATTACGGTGATACTAGTTCCCGCAAGAATGGCAATCGGGATCAATAAATTTGCCGATAGATGAAACAAATTGATTAGTTGTGTACTAAAAATAATGGATAATGCCGAAATGTTGGCAGGATAATAAATGATACTTTGTGCCCACCCTAAAAGAAAACCAGCTAATTTACCATATGTATATTCAATATACTTCACTGCGCCACCTGTTTCAGGGATTGCTGTAGCAAGTTCGGCGCTGGTTAATCCTGCACAAATGGTTAAGGCACCACCTAACACCCAAGCAAAGATAGCTAAACTAGCTGACTGTGCGTGTCCAACGACACTCGCAGCTTTAAAGAAAACACCAGCGCCAATCACCGTACCCATTACCGTGGATAACGCACCAAACGTTGTTATCTCTCTTTTTAATTGCTTTTTCTCCATAGACTCCCTCATTTCATTTAAACTAAAAAAGCGTAACAAAATTTCACTTTCTTGAAAAGATAACGAAAATAATAGCTGTTTTCATGAAAAATTCTGTGACGATCTCTTTTCAGTATAGCTATTTCTTTTAGAATTTCAAGTTTGAAAACCACAAAAAGAAAATTTGTCATAAAAGTTTTAGAGCATTCATCTTTTGTTTATAAACAAGAATTGAAAAACCGACGATTTTTTATTAAATAAACGAAAAATCGAATCAAAAAGAAACCTTTCTGATCCGATTTTAACTACGTTATTGGTTTTTGACTTTTTCTTTTTTCATTTGTTTGCTGCGTAATTGTCCGCAAGCCGCATCAATATCTGTTCCGTGTTCTTTACGAATAACACAATTGATGCCATTCTTTTTGAGTACATCATAAAATTTTAAAACCGCTTCTTTAGAGCTTCGGCTATATTGATCGTGTTCACTCACTGGGTTATACGGAATCAGATTAACATAAGAAAGTTTTTTCTTATTCCGTAGTAAATCTGCTAATTGTTGAGCATGTTCTGGTCGGTCGTTCACTTGACTCAACATAATATATTCAAATGTAACACGTCGGTTGGTTTTTTCAATGTATTCATCAATTGCTGCCATTAATTTTTCAATTGGAAAACTACGATTAATCCGCATAATTGATGTACGGACTTCGTTGTTAGGAGCATGTAATGAGATTGCTAAGTTTACTTGTAGTCCACTGTCTGCAAATTCACGAATTTTTGGCACTAAACCACTTGTTGAAACTGTAATATGGCGGGCACCAATAGCCAAGCCTTTATCATCATTAATCGTTCGTAAAAAGTTCATGACATTGGCATAATTATCAAATGGTTCACCAATTCCCATCACAACGACATGGCTAACACGTTCATCCAACCCACGTTCATCGAAATAATGTTGCACCCACATAATTTGGGCAACAATCTCGCCAGCAGTTAAATCTCTTTGTTTTTTTAATAGCCCACTAGCACAAAATGTACACCCAATATTGCAGCCAACTTGAGTGGTCACACAAACAGATAATCCATATTCTTGACGCATCAAGACTGTTTCAATCATATTTTTATCTGGTAATTCAAATAAATATTTTACGGTACCATCTTGTGCTTCTTGCACAATGACTTGTTTTAATGGATTTAATGAAAAATTTTCTTCTAATAAAGTCATCAACGATTTAGAAATGTTCGACATTTCACTAAATGAAGCAACACGTTTTGTATACAACCATTCCCACACTTGTGTTGCACGAAATTTCTTCTCGCCATGGGCTAAAAACCAGTCCACAAGCTGTTCTCTCGTCAGTCCATAAATGGATTCTTTCTGCATTTCTTTTCCTCATTTCTGCTATTACATTCGCTTCATAACTATAACGTATTCTCACTTTGAATGCAATATCACGAAGAGCCTCAAAAAAAATCGTTAAGCGTTCATGCTTAACGATTTTTTATAATTAATCTTTCACTAAGTGATAAACTTTTTTGAAGTAGAACGTTCTGGCAATTAAATAGTAAACGACCTGAATCAATAAGAAAACGCCTAAAACTTGCCAGCCAGCTAATTGCATTGGCTGATCTAACACGGCATACATTGCTTTCAAAGCAACAGCTCCATGAATAAATGAAACAACAATTGGGGTAAAGAATAAAATACCTACTTGTTGGTAAATCATTTTCTTCAATTCTTTTTTCGTCAAGCCAAGTTTGTAAATCATCTTGAATTTTTCAACGTCCGTATTCATATCACTATATAAACGGAAGTATAAGAAACTACCCGCCGAAACAAAGAACACGATACCGATAAATAGTCCGACAAAAAGAACTGGCGTATAAAATTGCGTAATACCTGCAACTGTAGCCGCGGTTCCTAGTAACATTGGGTATTTTTCACCAATAATATTTTCAGCATCAATTAAGGTTTCTTTATCTGTGCCTTCTTTTGGTTGCCAAATTGTTTCTGTTTCCGCTTTGATTCCATCTGTTGAGGTACTATCTGGGATAACAACCACACCGCCAAAAGTCGGTAATACATTGGTTTCTTCTGTTTTATCAATGTTTAAAACTTGATCATTTGCCAATTGAACAGATTTGACATCTACTGATGCAGCAGAAGGAGCATCTTTTTGTGATAAATTAACTACTTTCTCACCTATTAAAGTTGGTTCATCTATAAATTTTGCGAGTTTATTATATTCAGATGTTTTGATTAATTGGATACCGGCACTTGTTTTGTACATTGTGTAATCAATCTGATCAAACTGAATATTTTTTTCTTGGAATGTTTTTGTCGCAAATTGTTTCATTTCTTGATTTTCTGGGTTGGTCGAATCAGACAATGTCAGTTCGTACGGTACAGAACTTATTCCTTTAAAAATCATCTCATTCACGCCGTATAACGTTCCAATGGCAGCAAAAGCAACCGTTGATATCACCGAAACCAAGAAGAACGAACGTGCATTATCTTTCATGCGGAATGCTAAATCTGATAAAACGACCATATTGGTTTTTTTCCAAAAGATTTTTGGTTTCCGTTTTAAACGTTCAATGACAGAAACACTCAATTGGTCAAATAAGAATTTTGTCCCTAAAATAACTAAGAAAATCACTGGGAACATCACCATTAAAACTAACTGTCCCTTAGCAACTAAAGCAATTCCATAACCGACAACTAAAAGCAACACGGCTAAGAAAGATTTAACTTTAGAGCTTTTGATTTCACCTTTACCCATTTCCCCTGCTTTTAATAGCTCTTGAAGTGTCGCTTTTGGCAAGCGGAATTGAATAAAGAAAGAAATTACTAAGAACAAGACCGCAAATGAAATGACAGTAATGATAAACGGCATCACTGGCAAATAAAAACCTAAACCTAGATGCATCAATAAATTGCTAATCCATAAAATAAACTGTGAAAATCCAACACCTAAAATACTACCAAAAATTGTAGCAAAGAAACCAATCACTAAGTTTTCAATAAAAATCATTTTCTTTAACTGTTTTGGACTCATCCCTTGAATCATCAAGGTTCCAAACTCTTTTTTCCGAGATTGGATAAAGACATCCATCGAGTATAAAACGAATAAGAAAGAGAAACCATAGATTATAATAGCCGCAGCCGTCATTCCCATTTGTGCTTTAGGATTTAAACCATTAGCTAAGGCTGGGTGAAAGACAAAACCAGTGAACGTAAAAAAGATCATCACAGAAAACATTGTACTTAGGAAATAAGCCAAGTATAAATGCTTATTTCGAATCGTGTTTCTTATAACAAACTGATTAAAATTCATTATCGACACCTTCAATCTCAGCCAGTTTCACCATGATTAAATCGTAGAACTCTTTTTGATTGCCATTTTGGACAATTTCATCAATTAATTCACCATCTTTAATAAAGACGATGCGCTTGCAATAACTTGCGGCTAGCGGATCATGGGTTACCATTAAAATAGTCGCCGCTTCTTCTTCGTTTAATTGTTGTAACAAGCCCATCACATCCTTAGATGATTTCGTATCTAAGTTTCCTGTTGGTTCATCAGCCAATAATAATTGTGGATGATGAATCATTGCCCGAGCAACGGCGACCCGTTGTGCTTGTCCACCAGAAATTTCTGCAATTCGTTTTTTCAACAGATGATTGATACCTAAACGCTCACTTAATTCTGCTAATTGTCGTTTCATTACAGAGACTTTTTCTCCATCAAGCGTCAATGGCAAAATAATATTTTCTTCAACAGTTAATGTTGGCATTAAATTAAAGCTTTGAAAAACAAATCCTAATTCTGTACGACGGAATTTAGCAATTTGTTCTTGATTCAAATTGTTTGGATTTTTTCCATTTAAAAGTATTTCACCGTCTGTTGGACTATCGATTGTTGCCAATAAATTTAAAAGTGTACTTTTCCCACTTCCAGAAGGTCCCATAATACCAATAAATTCACCATCTTGGACAGTTAAATTAATCCCTTTTAAAGCTTCATATTTAATTTCGTTTCCGTAAACTTTTTTCAAATTTTGTACTTCTAACATATTTTCCACTCCTATTCTTCTCACTCATTTAGTGTATCGAAAACGAAAAAAAACGACAATAGAAAAGAATAACAATGAACTTACATTACTGTAAGTGCACTGTTATTCTTTTAAAAGTTATGCTTCATATTCAATCACATAAGGATGAATCTTCGTATTATAAATAGCTTCTGAATATTCTACGCAACGACCTGTTGGGCTTAACGAACGCCGAATTCTTTTTAAGCCCGTTGTTTCAGTTGTTTGCAACATCTTTTGCTCTGCTTCTGTCAAAGTTGCAACTTCAAAACGGTCTTCAAATTTATAAATTTCAATGGCATGTCGATCCATCAAACGATACAAGGATTCTTCTTTGTATTCAGTCAATGATACGTCTTTCATGGCAGCTGGCAAATAGTAATTAAAATAAATATAGGGTTGTTCATCGATTAGATATAACCGTGAAAGGTGAACCACTTCTTCTCCTAAAAATTGATAAGCCGGCATCTCTTTTGACAACGTCAAGTTTTCAACTTGTAAAACTTTTTTAGTTACTTTCTGACCTGATTCATTCAAAAATTCAGTGAATGTCCCTGCTTTTGATAGTTTATTATAGGGACGATTGCTTAACACAGTTGTGCCTCGGCCACTTTTTTTCTCAACAAATTCTTCTGTTGCTAACATTTCGATTGCCCGCCGAATCGTAATTTTACTAACGTTAAACATCTCTTCCAATTCTGTTTCTGTTGGTAAAAACGTTCCTACTGGATACTTGCCACTCAAAATATCTTCTTTAATCTGATCTGCTACTTCTAAATAAAGCACGCTCTTTCTTCTCATGATACGCTCCCTCCCAACCGCACTATTCCTTTCTATTTTACCAGAAAATGATGATTATAACATGATGCTTTGCTGAAATTATAAAAAAAGAACAAAAATAGATAAATTTATCTATTTTTGTTCTTTTTGTTTATTGTTCTGGTGTTTCAGGTGCTGCCTCTTCTGATTCCGCTTGTAGAAAGACTTTTCTTGGTTTGCTACCTTCTGATGGTCCAATAACTCCGTGTGCTTCCAATTCATCTACTAAGCGAGCCGCACGATTATAGCCAATTCTAAAACGTCTTTGTAGCAATGAAATACTAGCTGTTTGCATTTCAACCACCAAGTTTTTCGCTTCTTCAAACAACTCATCTTGAGGAGCTTCGCCACCGCCTGAAGTGGTCGGTTCATCTGTTGGCATCATGCTTTCTTGATATTCAGCTTCTTGTTGGTCCGTTACAAACGCAACCACTCGTTCGACTTCTTGATCAGAGATAAAGGCCCCTTGGATACGAATTGGTTTATTTTCTCCCATTGGTAAGAAGAGCATATCGCCTCGACCTAATAGTTTCTCCGCCCCGTTGGTATCAATAATGGTACGCGAGTCTGTCCCGCTTGAGACCGCAAAAGCCATTCGAGAAGGGACATTTGCTTTGATGATTCCTGTAATGACATCCACACTTGGCCGTTGTGTCGCTAAAATCATATGAATGCCTGCTGCCCGTGCCATTTGGGCTAAGCGGATAATCGCATCTTCTACTTCGTTACTTGCCACCATCATTAAATCAGCTAACTCATCAACAATGACAACAATAAATGGCAGAATCGGACGATTTTCGCCATCTTCCGCATTTTTCTGTTGAATTAGTTGATTGTAACCAGTGATATTTCGGACGCCTGTTGCTGCAAATTTTTCATAACGAAATTCCATTTCTTGAACTACTTTTTGCAGGGCTTGTGCCGCTTTTCTCGGATTAGTAACCACTGGCGTTAATAAATGAGGAATCCCGTTATACACATTCAATTCTACCATTTTCGGGTCAATCATCATTAATTTTACTTCATGAGGTTTCGCTTGCATCAAAATACCTGTGATGATGCCATTGATAGCAACCGATTTCCCACTCCCTGTCGATCCCGCAATTAATAAATGCGGCATTTTTGATAGATCTGCAGTTTGAACCATCCCTGAAATATCTCGACCTAAAGGTACTTCTAATAGTTTATCTGGATGACTTGGTTGTGCCTCAACAATATCTCTAAAGGATACTGTACTAATTGCACTATTAGGAACTTCAATCCCGATTAGTGATTTCCCAGGAATCGGAGCCTCCATACGAACGTCTTTGGCCGCAAGCGCTAAAGCAATGTCATCCGTCAAGTTAACAATTTTGCTAACTTTTACCCCCACAGCGGGTTGAACTTCAAATTTTGTGACAGATGGTCCTAAACTAGCTTTGACTACTTTAGCATCAACACCAAAACTCTTGAAGGTTTGTTCTAAGACGCCAATATTTTTTTCGATTTTTTCATATTCACCACTTTGATCCGTTGCTTGAATTGTATCTAACAAATCAGTTGGTGGTAGTTGATAATCACGATCTTCCGCTTCTTCAGAAATTTCAAATTCGAGAACACCAGCTTCATCTGCCGCCTCTTCTTCCTGCTCTCGTTGCGGTTTTGTTGCTGCAATTGGTGGTACAGGCATCGCCTGATTTTGCTGTTGAAATGAATCAATTTGAACAGGCGTTGGTGCGGCCGGTTCTTCCACCATTGGTTGGTGGGTTTCAACTGGTGTTTTTGTTAAGCGCTCGGCTGCCGCTTGTTCCATACGTTCCCGCTCTTGTAATTTTTGTTGGGCAGCGGCTTCAATTTTTGCTTGGCGTTCTGCAGCTTTGGCTTCTTTCTTCGCTGCTCGCTTCGCCTCTTTTTCTTCTTGTCGCGCCTGTGATTTTGCCGAAACATGACTTAGGCGATCTTGAATACTTTGGAAATGATCAACAATTTGCTGAAAATCCCACATACTCATCAAGAAAATACCCGCTAACAATAGCAATGTAGCAATTAAATAGCTGCCAAATTGTGCCACCAAAAAGTACGTTCCTTGATAAAGCAGCGCGCCAATCATACCGCCCCCTACGTTTTGCGTCACTTGGTTGGCTTTTAAATCGCTTTGCAAAAATTCCCAAGTGTTACCTAAAATATCTGGTTGACTGCCACTAACATTTCGAAACATAAAGGCATGGAAAAATAACAAAACACTAATATAAATCAGAACAGCCCCAAAAATAGGGCGCCCTCTTTTTAACGGAAAATCTTTCCCATAAATCATGACTAATAAGCCATACAGGATTAGTAAAATCGCTGCAAATGGAAAGGTATTACCTACAACTAAGCGTAAACAATTCGCTAATAACGTGCCTAAAAACCCTAAGCGAAAGAGTCCAAAGACACCGAATAAAATAAAAATCAGGCCAAGAAACATATAATTTAAACGTTCTTGTTGTTGCTGTTGTTTTTTGGTCTTTTTCTTTGTCGTACTTTTTTTCTTATTTGTTGCTCTTTTTTGTGCCATTTAACTTCCCTCTTTCCATCACTTCTCATTATACATAAAAATGGAATCGAACAAAAGTGCCCACCTCATTTTACTTGAAAAATCATGGAAATTTTTTTAAAACTTTCATTTAAGAAAAATGAGCGTGGGACAAAAATCACTTTGGATTTTTGCTCCACGCTCAAAAACTGATAAACGGCGGGAACAGAACCAACACCTTCGGAAATAAGCCGAAATTCTCCAAAAATTAAAGAGCAATTTTCGGAAATTTCTTCTTATTTCTCGGAGCTAAACGGTTCTGTCCCGACCTCATTATTTCTTATTTTGCTGATTCTTAATGGTATAAGTCGAAACGACCTTTAGCCATCATTTCTTTGGTACCACCTGTTTCAAAGAGCGCTTTGTTCATGATGATTTTTTTCATGAATGAAGCTGGGTATCCTTTAATGTCTGTTTTACCAACAATTCCTAAAGCACGTGTATTTCCGACAGAACAAACAGAACCTTGTGATTTAAAGCTGAAAGGTTTAGTTGCTTCCCCTTTCAATTGTGCTTGAATATTTTTAGCAGCATGAGCGCCCATCTTCAAGGCGATTTGTGCTGTTGTTGGGTAAGGTCGATTGGTTTCTGTATCCATAACTGCTGAGCAGTCACCAATAATATAGACGTTGCTATGGTTCGCATCTGTTAAATCTGGTTGAACCATGACACGACCACGACGAGCTTCAAATCCAGAATCGCCTACAACGTGGCTTCCACTAACACCCGTTGTCCAAATAATTGTTTTAGCAGAAAGTTCTGCCAAGTCGCCTGCTTCGTTATCTTGATAAACAACTGCGCCTGGTTTGATTTCTTTAATCGGTTTACCTAATAATAAATGAATAGCTGAATCTTTTAATAATTGCACACCATAGTTCGCAAGTTTTTCGTTAAACATCGGCAATAGGCGAGTAACTGCTTCGACACAATAAATTTGGATTTGATCTGCTGAGACACCTGCGATTTCAGCAAATTTTGGTTTGTTTTCAACAAGAGAACCTAATAATTCAATCCCTGTAAAGCCTGCTCCGCAGACAACAATTTTTAAGAATTCTTCGTTTTGAGTTGCTTTGTATTGACGCATTTGTTCTTGGATATGTTCATACACGTTTAAAGCCGTTTTCACATCTACCATTTGTAGAGCATGTTCTTGCACACCAGGGATACCAAATGATTCTGATTCAAACCCAAGAGAAACAACTAAGTAATCATAATTGATTGTTTGGCCATCTTCTAAAGCAACTGTTTGTGTTGCAGCATCAATTGTTTTAACTGTTCCTTGGATAAAGGTGGTCATTTTTTCATCG